>NZ_JBDXMW010000005.1:0-246514 GCF_039939215.1 Marinomonas sp. 5E14-1
ATCAATCGGAATGAATTTACTTTGGCAGGATAAGTCAGGTTTATAATTAGCCATCACGTTCAACTGTAGCGAATAATAGTGATTAGATAACAGAGCATTAAAAAAGAACATAAAAATGTTCTTTTAGGAGAAATTCTACAGCCTCAACGCCGATGTTAATCGGAAAAAAATGGTGGGCTATTCTTGTGAGGAACGAACAAAATCCCACTGTTTTTTGTCCGAGTTGAACGCCTTGTTATATGGCATTTGATACACGAAACCACTTTGCCAACTCTTTAACTTTACTATCATTTAAAGCTAATTGTAATTCGTGTTCTCTTAATGATTTTAAAATAGAAACCAAATTTTTGGGGTGCTCTGTTGTTTGTGCGACAACTGCAAGTTGAAGGGCTAAACTGCAACATGATTCAAATGAGTAACTATCAGTTTGTTCACTTGCCAGTTCGAGTACTGGTAAAATAGAGTCAAAAGCATCGAGACTATCTATTTTTTCAACAACATCATCTCGCCATTGTGCAGCAGCCCACTCATCTAGAGATAAGTCATCTAAGGCTTTTGCTAAAGTAATTCTTAACTCATCGACTCGCAACATACTCTTGCCATATAACAGTTTATTCTGCCGCTTAAGCGGCTTTTTCAGACCTCTGAGATTAACACTTCCCTTTATAAGCTTTTCATACTCTCGCTCTAGAACAATCCTGTCAATTTTAATATCTATAAAAAACCGCACACGCCGTTTTCCTCTTGTTTCTGCTACGTCGATAGATCTTTATTTAGCTTTTCTCTAAAGAGAGTTTCCAAAGATGCCGTCCATTTCATGTGTTGTAGCACAAGCAATTAGGCTGAACTAGGGTGAAAGATACGGTAAATCGGGTCAAAGCTCTTTTTGATGTACGAGGAATGTGCACCGATTGTCACTCTGAAGCGCAACCTTTATTCCTCGGTTATAGGTTCGGCCATTTTTACTTTTTCTATCGCCAATAAACGCTTGTGTTGATTACACAAAAAGACAAACAAAACTGCTAATATAAAACATAAAACCAGTGTTAAAACCGCAAAGAAGTCCACTCTGTTTTCTAAAGACATTACCTTGTCATTCATGCTTTTATAATCTTCTAAATTGGCTTTAGATAGCTGAAGAATCGCTACACTACGCTCCAATTCAAACATCGTCTGCTCTATGGCTTTCTCTTCTGGTGCGGCTACTAGCGTCATAGCAAAAACGCTAATACATAAACTCAATACCCATCTGCGTAACATGACACTCCCCTTTCATTAAGCGATTGGCTTAATCTTAAACAATTTATCAATAATAGAGAGGAAGTTTACAAAGCCCTCCATGAGACACTAAATAGTTCTGACCCTCCTTTAAGAGTGTTTCAGGACTCGGCACATAGTCACTTCTGTTTAGTATTGCTTTTCATTAGCAAGCTACTGAATCAGCTGATGAGCCAGTGCGTATTTTACTAAACCTGCTGAAGTATGAATATCCAGCTTATTCTTAATATTTTGCCGATGGGTTTCTACGGTTCTGACGCTAATATCCAACACTTGCGCTATCTCTTTATTCGATAAACCTGTGGCCACTTCCACCAACACAGCGGTTTCGCGCTTTGTTAATTCTTCGTGTTTTTGCTCTAAGGAGGTTTGTGCAAACAAGGCATCTGAAGCACCAGAGCTAAAATAAGTTCCACCTTGATGAACCGTATTAATGGCTTGAACCAACTCTTCAGACGAAACGTCTTTTAGCACATAACCATTCGCTCCAGATTGAATTAACGACATGATGTATTCCTTGTCGTTGTGCATACTGAGCATCAGAATTTTGATGTCTGGCTGCTCGGCTTTGAAGCGTTTCGTCGCTTCTAAACCGTTCAACACTGGCATAGAAACGTCCATTAATACTAAGTCTGGCTTCAGCTCTTTGGCTTTATCTAGCGCTTCTAAACCATTCGCTGCCGTTCCAATAACTTGTATGTTTCCTTCTAATTCTAGGCGAGCTTGAAGGCCATCCAAAACTAAAGTGTGGTCGTCTACTAGCAATACTCGTAATAAAGAAGGCAAGGCTGTCATATTCTTAATTCGCTCTAATATCTTATATAAAAACTACACAGGGAAAGCGGCATAGACCCAGGCACCCTGACCCTTTTGAGAGGCTATATGGAAATCACCACCGATCAATTCCAAACGCTCTCGCATATTAATAAAGCCAATTCCCGGCTCTGGGTTATCCGAAATTCCTTTGCCATTATCTCGGCATTCAAACTCAATTTTCTGACTCTTCTGTCGTATTACGAGCCTTACAAAACTCGCTTCTGCGTGTTTTTCAATGTTGGTTAAGGCTTCTTGAGTGAGTCGATAAATGCTGATTTCCACTTCATCTGACATCTCTCTCGTTACTTCAAAGTGATAATCCACATCAATTTCTGTACGCTCAGAAAATTGGTCAATCAAGGAGCGTATCGCCGTATCTAATCCTAAATCATCCAGCAAAGTAGGACGCAAGTTATGCGAGATCTGCCTGACTTCATTAATGGTCTGGCTGATCAAATCACTGGCTTTTAATAGCTCTTCTTGAACAATTTCATGGCTATCGTTACGACGCAACTTGTTACCCGCTAACTCTATACGAAACTTACAACTTACAAGCGATTGGTTAATGCCATCGTGAAGTTCTCTTGAGAAGCCTCGGCGCTCGTTTACTTGCAATCGCATAAAGCGTTGAGCAACCGCATTCAAGCGCGTGTCTGCCAACTTGTGCTCGTGCAAGTTAATCACCACACCCAATAAAATCACCAAGAGAACAGTAATAACCGCGACGACAATGACAACGAAAAAACTCCCTTGAATATTACGGTTCATGGTCGCTTCTGTTTTTGCTAGCTCATCGTAAATATCGTCTAAATACAGACCCGTGCCCATCATCCAATTCCATCGGTCGATGGCTATGGCATAACTGAGCTTATCTTCTAATCTCATCAATGGCGGTTTCTCCCAAACATAGCGATGGAAGCCACCACCTGCTTGAGCGGCATTGATCAAACCTTGAATCAAATAGTTACCAGAACGATCTTGGAACGCCCATAAATCTTTACCGACAAAATCTGGTTGCGTAGGATGCACAAGGTTGACGCCCGACATTTCATAAACAAAGAAGTAACCATCATCCTCATATCGCAAATCTGAAAGTATCCGTTTTACTTCTTCCTGTGCCGTCACATCATCCATCTGATCGTTTTCTAAAACTGGCGTAATAGCGGACAAGGCAATATTTACGTGATTTTTAAGGGCTTTTTCTTTCGCATTGACTAGATTGTATTCATAAATTGCCAACTCTTCTGCTGCAAGATCTTGGGCAGATTGTAGGCTCAGATAGATAATAATGGCTGTCGCAAGAATCAGCGGCGCAACAGCTAATAGGATGATTTTACTTTTTAAGCCCACTCGGCAAGACCTGTTTTCTAGAATGTAAGAAGCGTAATGGGTCACTTTAACCTGAAAACGCACAAAAACAAAAAAGCGAGCTCAAAGCTCGCTTCCTTTTAACTTTGCATTTTGTGAGTAAGACCAATCTACTCACAAAATGTTTAACCTTCCATAAACACTTTAACCCATACCGTACCATGCAGGGAAAATCATAATGCTGGCAAGTACAAGTATTTGGATAATGATAAAAGGCATTACCCCTTTATAAATGTCCGTTGTACGAACCGAGCTTGGCGCCACCCCTTTGAGATAAAAGAGGCTGAATCCAAAAGGCGGCGTTAGGAAGGATGTTTGTAGGTTCATCGCAATCAAGATAGCAAACCACACCATGTTGATGCCCAAGGCTTCAGCTACTGGCGCTAGAATTGGTACTATAATGAACGCAATTTCAACGAAGTCGATGAAGAAGCCCAAGATCAAAATCGCGATCATGGCTAGAATGATAAAGCCCCATTTTTCGCCAGGTAAGCTCAACAATGCTTCTTCTACAATGTAATCGCCACCCGTGTAACTAAAGGCCATAGAGAAGGCTGTCGCACCCATCAAAATCGCGAAGACCATCGCGGTTACTTTAACAGCTTCTAAACCACTGTCGTAAAGCATTTTCCAGCTAAACTGGCCGTAGATTAGTGCCAAAATAATCGCACCAACGCCACCTAGTGCAGAAGATTCTGTTGGTGTCGCAATACCAGTAAAAATAGAACCCAATACGATTAGAACCAAAGCCAATGGAGGGATAATGGCTTTCAATGCGCTAATGATTTGCTCTTGACGAGTCTCGCCACTTTCATCCTGAGGCATAGCTGGCGCCATTTCAGGGTTCATGAAAGTCACAATTAAAATATAAACAATGTAGCTACCGATCAGAACCATACCAGGCACAAGTGCCGCTTGGAAAAGGTCGCCGACTGGAATACCCAACACATCACCTAGGATGATCAGGATAATAGATGGCGGGATAATTTGTCCCAGTGTACCTGACGCACAAATAGTGCCGCAGGCCAAAGACTTGTCATAGTTGTATTTCAACATAACAGGCAAAGAGATAAGCCCCATTGCCACAACACTCGCACCAACAACACCGGTTGATGCCGCTAATAAAGCGCCAACTAGAATAGTTGAAATTGCCAAACCACCACGAACACCACCAAACAATTTACCCATGGCTTCAAGCAACTGCTCCGCCAATCGGGTTTTCTGCAATACGATGCCCATGAAAATAAACAGAGGAACTGCCATCATGACGGTGTTTTCCATATAACTTTGTATACGGAACGGCATAAAAGCAAACATATCAAAACCTTCGGCAAATACACCGAAGATCAACGCAATACCGCCAAAAGTAAAGGCGACAGGGAAGCCCAGTAACAACATTACTAGAGCAACAAAAAACATGATAATGCCAATCATAAATGACCTACTAGCTTAAAATAATGACTTGGATTAGTGTTGGATAGGCGGATGAGAAAAACCTTCTTCACTCACACCACGGATCGCATTAATAGAGCGAATCATCATTCCTAAACCACTGATTGCCATAGAGAAAAAGGCAAAAGGAATCACCGCTTTAATAATCCAACGATAAGGCAAACCACCAGGATCGCCACTTGTTTCACCTAAAAGGTAAGCTTCTTGGGCAAAACCGACACCGTAGTAGCCAACTAGTAAGGTAAAAGGTATCAAAAGAAACACACAACCGAGTAAATCAATCCACGCTTTGCCTTTAAGTGGCAAGTTCTCGTATATCAAATCCACGCGTACATGCCCGCCATGTTGTAATCCGTAAGGAATACCTAGCAAGAAAATCGCCGCATATAAGTGCCACTCTAGTTCCTGCATTGCAATAGACACATCGTTAAAAACATAGCGCATCAACACGTCATAAAACACGTTGAATAACAGGCCAATGAATAAAACTGTGGAGACAACACCGAGTAGATTTGAGAAACGAGTAATACCTCGTTCTAGGCTCACTAAAAACATAACAAACTCCTAGAAATAAAAAAGGGTGAGAGCACATTTGTCCATGCTCTCACCCTGTAGAGGTCTTATTTCGCTAGATTATCAACACTATCAAGGTAAGCACGGTCGGAGATGTTTGTCCAAACACGTACTTGTTTCATGTAGTTCGCTTGAGAATCAAGGATTTCTTTCGCTAACGGATCCGCTGCTGCTTTCTCATCAAGTAGTTCTTGGTTTGCTTCTTCCATAGCAACCAATACGTCATGCGGGAAAGTTTTCACTTGAACATTTGGGTATTCCGTTTTCATTGTCGCCCAGTTTTTCGCACTCTCGTGGTAAGACTGGATGTACATATCGTAAGAAGCTAGCTTCATAGAAACACGTAGAATTTCGCGAAGATCTTCAGGTAGTTTTTTCCAAGTACGTTCGTTAACTAGGAACTGAAGTTCAGTCGCTGGCTCATGCCAACCTGTGTAGTAGTAAGGTGCGATTTTGTGGAAGCCCATACGTAAATCAAGTGATGGTCCAACCCACTCTAGTGCATCGATAGTACGACGTTCAAGGGCTGTGTAAAGCTCACCAGATGCGATGTTTGTTGGCTTAGCGCCCAATTTCGCCATTACTTCACCAGCGAAACCTGGAATACGCATTTTCAGACCTTGAAGATCTTCAAGAGAGTTGATTTCTTTTTGGAACCAACCGCCCATCTGATTACCCGTGTTACCACCAGGGAAAGATAATAGACCGAAAGGCTTATACACTTTTTCCATCAATTCCATGCCGTTACCTTCATAGAACCAACCATATTGTTCTGGTGTCGTCATACCGAATGGCATTGTTGTGAAATAAAGTGTGTTTGGCACCTTGCCTTTCCAATAATAGGAAGCAGAGTGACCCATGTCGTATTGACCAGAACGAACCATATCAAATACACCAAGTGGCGCTTTGTGTTTGTTCGCTGAATCAATGGTGATTTTTAGACGTCCGTTAGACATTTTTTCAGCGATGCTTGCCATGTTACGTGGCGCATCACCAAAGATAGGGAAGTTAGAAGACCAAGTTTCGGCCATCTTTAGTTTGTACACTCGGTCTGCTGAAAAAGCAGGCAGAGAGAAAGCGCTAATAGTAACGGCCGCGGCAGTAACAAGAGTTGTGATTTTTAAGGATTTCATTGTTTTTATCATCCTGCTGTCATGTGAAGAAACCTAATGACACCCACTTATGCGAGACTAGAAAGCGGCTTTGATAAACGTTTGTTCATTCAAGCCCAAGTAGCAAACATACATCGATACGCAAAGGTTTCGTTTATTATTGTTTTACATAATTGTGCAGGGCAGATAATTGCGTGAATAGAAAATGTAAACAATTCGTATGAATACCGAACTGGATTGGAAAACACGTAGACAAAACTAAGTAGTAATACTGATTTTTTGTTTTCTATAAACTCGCTACTTTCACAGCCATTTTGACAAATAAGGCTCTATCGCTTCCGCCCAAACCCTGTATTGACTTGCATTAGGGTGGAGAAAGTCATTCATCACATTGCTAGTCAGACAACCCTTTTCATCTACAAAGTGATGATTAATGTCGAGAAAAAATACGCGCTGATTATCCGCAAAATACCGAATTTTCTGATTAATAGTGTCATTTAAAACTCGTAATTTTTGTGTCGACTTCGCACTTCGGGGAAAAATAGCCAACAATAAAATTTTCGTTTCCGGCAATTTATTCGATAGAACAGAGAGAATCTGCTTGATGCCTGCAACCGTATCTTCCGGTGAATCCTGTCGATGACCTGTATTATTGGTGCCAATCAGCAAAACCAACAACTTAGGCTTAAGGCCATCCACTTCGCCATGCTCTAATCGCCACAAAACATTTTCTGTACGGTCGCCATTAAAGCCAAGGTTTAACGCATAACGTGGTGCGTAATACTCATCCCAAACTTCTGCGCCTTCTTTCTCCCAGGCTTGCGTGATGGAATCCCCTAAAAATACCAAATCCACACGAGACATAGATTTTTTGAGAGCCAGCTTCTCTTCATGACGAGGCATCCACCAAACGGTTTCTTGCGGCATTGGGTTTAACGCTAAAGCAGAACTCAAAGAAACCTCACTCATTAATTCACCCTCTTCATAATTTATTGGAACCGATCCTTGTTTTTGAAATCAGATATAAAAACCACCACGGAGCCGTTAGATGAAAACCTTACTTCGCGCCAGTTTAGCATTAATGCCACTTTTGATATTTCAGGTACACACCATTCAAGCCCAAGAATGGCATAGTGGTACAAAGCAAACTCAACTCGTCGAGCTTTATACTTCAGAAGGTTGCAGCAGTTGTCCACCAGCGGATAAATGGCTCTCTACATTAAAAGATCACCCAGCTCTTTTTGATGGTTTAGTCCCTGTTGCATTCCACGTAGATTATTGGAATTACATTGGTTGGGAAGACCCCTTCGCATCACCCGTTCATACACAACGCCAACAAACTTACGCTCGTGTTGGACACATTAGCCAAATGTATACACCAGGATTTGTTATTGATAATAAAGAATGGCGCGCTTGGTTTCGAGGACAAAAGACACTTCCTGCATCCAATAAAACCTCAGGTGAATTAAGTGTCGTCTTAAATGACAACAACATCTTGGACGTGAACTATAGCCAAAACCAAGACATGGAACTGCACGTCACTTACCTTGGAATGGGGTTGTCTACGAATGTAAAAGCAGGAGAAAACCGAAATCGCCAGCTGCACCATGACTTCGTCGCTCTGAACTACTTAACGCTTCCTGGCACTCAAAGCTGGAAATTACTCCTACCGAGCATTCCAGAAAAAGGCCAAGAAAAAACCGCTTTAGCAGTTTGGGTGTCAGACAGAAACACAAAAGAAGTGCTACAAGCCGTGGGTGGCTATTTGAATTAAGCCTTCGCAGACATATCGTTTTTACGAAAGGCCTTTATCTAAAGCATGCGTTCTAGGAGTCAGGTTCTAGCTCACTGCCACTCAGGCGAACTAGAACGCAGTTTCTTTGCTGGCGTCATCCAATTAAGATTCACGCCTTCAATTTCATAAGGCAAAGGCAACCTAAGTACTGGCCCCCAATCGGTTTGTTCATTAGTGCAATAATCAGAATAAACGCCAGCACCATTTTTATGAGGCTTCCCTTCAAGCGTGGCAATATGATCAATGTCAGCTTCCAATAAAATCTGAGCCTGTCTCGCCAACGATAAATGGGCCGAAGCCACTCCGCCGCCAGCATGTTGAAGGCGTAACGCTTGCATCACAGTAGCCGCGGTGAGGTACCCAGTGGAATGATCAAGTGCTTGATAAGGCAATGCGGTCACAATGCCCGAATTTTCCACCGCCAAACCACTGCTGCGCTGAACCAAACTGTCAAAGCCTCTTCGATTTTGCCACGGGCCTGTTGAACCATAGGCATTTACTCCAACAGAAATCAGAGCAGGATTCAGTTCAGATAAACGTGATTTTGTTAAACCAAGGCGCGACAAAGCGTCTTTACGGTATCCATGCACCAAAACATGGGCCGACTTAATCAACTCAATCAGCTTTGATAGATCTTCAGCCTCACGTAAGTCCAAACCCGCGCAGTTTTTCCCCACAGCCATATCAATTGTGTTACCGCCTTCATCCCAATGTGGCGGGTCGATTCGCAACACATCAGCCCCAAGATTGGCAAGAAATCGTGTCGCCACAGGGCCAGCAATAACACGAGTCAAATCTAGTACGCGCAAGCCCGATAAAGGGCGCTCCGGAGAGTGAAGCTTCCAATGATGAGAGGAAGATTGAGCAATTTCCCAATTCACAATGGGCTCTTGAGCAACCGCGGTGCCTTGCGGGTGCAACTGCCATTCTTGTCGATTACGTAAAACCGCAGCACAACCACCGGCATTTACGATCGCATTCTCAAGTTCTGTACTATTCCAGTTAGCAATCACCTCTGCCGCTTCTTCAGGTGTCGATACATCACCAAGCACGGACAAAGCACAATCACGATGATGGCTGGCATTTGTGTGTAATCGAATCCAACCATCACAGGCTTGATAGTCTTTTGCAAACTCGTCCCACTCAGACGGCAAACGCCAACCCGTCGGCATCACACTGCTCACACACCACCTATCAACTAAAGTGCGATCTATTTTCGCACTAGGTCGTATGCCAAAGTAATCCTGTATAAACATCTGAGCCGATGACACAGCCGCACGCACTGAAGCGCTTGCCAACTCATTGACGCCATGAAGAGGCTCTTCTGCACCAACAGACATAGATTGTTCAACACCTGAAACGTCAGTCTCACTGCAAACCGCTTGCATCATACTCTTATACATTTTTATTCATCCTGTAAAAACGCATCCGTGAAATAACGAATTAACCATATCTCACCAACAGAAAACTAGAAACTTTTATCAGCCTGATATGAATTGTTGAACCTTGAACAATTAACACAACACACTTTCACATCTAATACTTCAGCTATATAAAAATCATCAAGATATGTTAAGGCTAAACAAAAAATCCATTAAAAATGAGTGTGTTTTTAAGAATAGTTATTTACAAAAATCGAATTTACGGCATTCCTTACATCACTAAATTCCCCTTTTTCTTTACAAGATTCTTTACCGCTTTTAAACATGGCTACCCTTCAAATCCAATAACCTACCCTCCGCTGTGCTTGTTGCATAACACCTCACTCTATAGATTAAAACGTAATGAAAATTGCTCCTGGAGGAGTTATGGAGACATTATACTATTTGTCTATTCGAGCAAGCAGACTACTGTTGGTCTTTATTGGTCTATCGATCATTATTTTTGTGATTGCTCGATTAGTTCCCGGTGACCCAGCACGAATCAGTCTCGGCCCGCTAGCAACGCAAGAACAGGTAACCGAACTACGAGAAAAAATGGGCTTAGATAAGCCACTCGTGAGTCAATACGGTCAATATGTTTACAACCTATTCCAAGGCGATATGGGGGAATCAACGCTCACTAATCGACCTGTACTGACGGATTTGCAGCAAGCGTTACCCGCCACTTTAGAATTAGTCATTGTCGCCGTTATGTTTACCGCGATTATTGGCCTACCTCTTGGTTTATTTGCCGCTTATCGCCCTAATGGCTGGCTCGATCAAGTCACGAGGGTAACCTCACTTGTTGGTGTGGTAACGCCGTCTTTCTTACTCGCCATCATCTTGCAATTAATGGCCAGTATGAATTGGTTCGACTTACCTGTGACTGAGCGTATTTCCAGTAATCTCGATGCTATGCCCTCTTACACTGGCTTATTATTGATCGATTCACTGATCAATGTTCGCTTCGATGTTTTTATCGACAGCTTCCAACATCTGTTATTACCGGCCTTCGCTTTATCAGCAGCGGGCATTGCTCAAGTTATGCGAATTACACGTTCTTCAATGATTGAATTCAGTCATCGTGATCATGTGGATACGCTCAGAGCCTGCGGCGTACCACAAAAACTCATCCACTTTAAATACTTACTGAGACTCAGCACAGCGGCTCCATTAACTATTTTAGGGCTTGAGTTTGCTTCCCTTATTGGCAACGCCTTCGTGGTTGAAATGGTGTTCTCATGGCCAGGCGTTGCAAGCTATGGAGTACGTTCTATTCTCCACAAAGACTTCAACGCAGTTGTTGGGGTGGTTCTTATTTCAGGTGTTTTCTTTATCGTCGCGAACCTAGTGATTGATTTCATTATCGGCTTAATTGACCCACGCATCACACAAAAAGGGAAATAATCAGCATGAATAACAACGAACCTCGACTACCGAACGGGCTAGATGAATTCTCGATGACGACGGCAAGTAAGCAGTATTCAAATATTGGGCGAGCTTGGTATCGATTCTCACGAAATTACGCTGCGGTTATCGGTCTGATTATTGTTTGCAGCGTCATATTGATGGCTATTTTTGCTCCCTTAATCGCACCAAACCCAGAGCACGCTGGGTCATTTGTCAATTTTAGAGCCAGACACTTAGCGCCAAGCTGGGAACACTGGATGGGAACGGACAATGTTGGGCGAGACATATTTAGCCGTGTCATTTTTGGCTACCAAGTGTCATTGGCCTTGGTCGTCGGTGTCCTATCACTTTCCGTTCCTATTGGCGTATTGCTTGGCATTGTTGCCGCCTACGCGGGTGGCTGGGTTGAACAAACTATCATGCGCTTCAACGATATGCTCTTAGCCGTACCCCCTTTAGCTTTGGCGCTTGCGATTACCTCAATACTAGAACCTAGCCTGATCAATGCCATGATTGCCATTTCATTTTTATGGTGGAACTGGCATTGCCGGCTTATTTATCAATTAGCTAAGAGCATTGTCACTGAAGATTTTGTCGAAGCCGCAAAACTATCAGGCGCTTCCCATTGGCATATTATTACAAAAGAAATTCTTCCTAATTGCGTGGCTGCCATCAGTGTAAAAACGACATTAGATGCGGGTTTTGTCATTCTTTTTGGCGCTACATTAAGCTTTCTTGGATTAGGCGTTCAACCGCCTACACCAGACCTTGGCACCATGGTGTCAACCGGCTCAAATTACCTACCTGAATACTGGTGGGAAGCCATCATGCCGGGCTTAGCCATTCTTTATATCATCTTAGGATTTAACCTGTTGGGCGATGGCCTACGTGACTTTTTTGATGTTGAGGTATAAAGCAATGACCGTCGAATCGAGCAATTTAGTAGAAATAAAAAACCTCAACCTTTCGTTTAAAGTTTATGGTGGCACCAAACAAGTTTTACACAACATTTCACTGAGCATCGCACCCGGAGAAAGAGTGGCGCTCATTGGTGAATCAGGGTCAGGGAAAACCGTGACCAGTAAGCTATTAATTAACACGCTTAACCCTGAACAAATTCAAATCGAAAGTGGCGATATTTTCATTCAAGGAAAGAGCGCCCTGACAATGAGCAAAGAGCAGCGGGAAGCGCTAAAAGGCTCCGTCATGTCGATGATTCAACAGGACCCTCAAACCTCTTTCAACCCTGTCTTTCGCATTGGCACTCACCTGCTAGACATCATGCATTCAGGCGACAAAAACTTAGGCATAAAGCAGTCTAAAACAGAGCAAAAAGAACGCATTTTTGAGGTTCTCAGAAAGGTAAAATTATTGGACCCTGAGCGCGTTTATAATGCCTACCCATGGCAATTATCAGGTGGCATGAGACAACGTGTTCTCATTGCCATGGCGTTGCTTCATCCAACTCGTCTATTGATCGCCGATGAGCCAGGTACGGCTTTGGATGTCACCACGCAAAATGAAATTATAAAGCTCATTAATCAACTCGTTCATGACGAACAGCTTTCCTTACTTATGGTGACTCATAATCTAGGTGTGGTGCGCAAAACGGCCGATCGAGTTTATGTCATGCAGCATGGGCGTATCGTTGAACACGGTACGGTCGATGATATTTTCGCCTCTCCTTCGCACCCTTATACCGCGCGATTATTCGACTCTGTACCCAAGCTTTTTCACTCAGAAGAATCCGTTGAAGATAAGCCAGAAACGCCAGTACTGGTGAGATTAATTGACGTCGAAAAACGCTTTGCCACAAAGAAAAATTGGAAAGGTAGCGTCATCAATGAGGTGTTAGCCGTAAAGCCAACTTCGTTGCAAATACACAAAGGGGAAACGTTTGGTATTGCGGGCGAATCCGGCTCTGGAAAAACCACTCTGGCTCGAATGATTATGGGCTTAAGTGAACTCACCAGTGGCAACATTACGATCGAGAACAAACATTTAGATGCTTGGCGATTAAACAATGAAAACCGCTACAGCATACAAATGGTTCATCAAAACCCAGCCGCTTCGATTAATCCAAGACGAACAATCGCACAAACACTCAACGTACCGTTAAAACACATCGCAAAAGTAACGAACCGAAAACAAGAAATACAACGTTTACTCAAGCTCGTTGAGCTGCCACCAGAATACGCGGATATGTACCCATCAAACTTATCAGGTGGGCAAAAGCAACGGGTAGCAATTGCGCGAGCATTAGCGGCCAATCCTAAGATATTAGTGTTAGACGAACCCACATCGGCGTTAGATGTTTCTGTCCAAAAAAGTGTGATTGAGCTGCTCGAAAAGCTCCAACGTCAGCTCGGCCTTACTTACATCTTTATCTCACACGATTTGAGTTTGATGAGAAATTTTTGCGATCGCGTTGCTGTGATGTTTCGTGGCGAGCTTTTAGAAACAGGAACAACGCAAGACATATTTAATAAGCCTACTCAGCGATACACAAAAGCTTTAATTCGAGCCATACCTGTGATCAGTGATGAAGAAGAAAGGCATAAACCTAAGATCAGTGACGAAGATGCCTTACAAGTACTTCAACAAAAATATTAAGGAAAACAAATGACTACCAACTATAGGATTGGAATAGACGTTGGCGGAACCAATACTGACGCCGTGTTAATGAAACAAGGCGAGGTCATCGCTGCGACAAAGCAATCAACCACTCAAGATGTGACCAGTGGTGTTGAAAAAGCATTGAATGCGGTTATTCAAGAATCAGGCGTTAACCAAGAAGACATTAAAGGTGTGATGATTGGCACGACACATTTTACGAATGCCGTGATTGAACGACGCTCCTTAACCAAAACCGCTGTTATAAGAATTTGCCTACCCGCCACAGCCAGTGTCCTACCCTTCGCTGATTGGCCAGAGGATATAAAAGACATCATAAACGCGGGCAGTTACATGGTGAAAGGAGGTTATGAATTTGATGGCCGAGAAATTAATCCATTGGATGAAAACCATATAAAAGACATTGCTCTGGAGTTAAAACAGCAGTCCATTCATTCGGTTGTCATTAACAGCGTTTTTAGCCCTATTAATACAGATGTTGAAGAACGAGCCGCTGCCATACTGAATAGCGTATACCCAGATTGCAAAGTGGTTCTTGCCAGCTCAGTGGGTCGCATTGGCTTATTAGAACGAGAAAACGCCGCCATTCTTAATGCCAGCTTACTTACGCTGAGCGAAAAAACAGTCGACGCTTTTTCCATGGCACTAAAATCTTGTGGGTTAAGTTGCCCATTTTTCATTACGCAAAATGACGGCACATTAATGAAAGCGGCATTCGTTAAGCAATTCCCTGTGCTTACCTTTGCTAGTGGGCCGACCAACTCTATGCGTGGAGCCGTATTTTTATCCGGCAAAAAAGACGCCATTATTGTCGACATCGGCGGCACCACAACGGATGTTGGTTTGGTACAGAATGCCTTTCCTAGACAAGCGTCGACTAATGTTGATGTCGGCGGTGTACGTACTAATTTTCGCATGCCGGATATGGTTTCTGTTGGTCTTGGCGGTGGCAGCAAGGTCGCTTTCACGGGCGACAATGCTAAGCAACAAGTCAGCGTGGGGCCTCATAGTGTTGGCTATCGCATATCAGAAGAAGCGTTGGTATTTGGTGGTTCGCAGATCACAGCGACGGATATTGCTGTCCATTCAGGTCGTGCGATAGTGGGCGATGCGAGTTTAACCTCGTCATTGAACACGGATTCGGTAAAGGCAGCCCTGACGAAAATGGATCAGATCATTCTTGAAACCGTCGAGAAAAACCGCCTCTCTTCGGCACAAATTCCTGTCATTGTTGTCGGCGGAGGCTCTGTGCTTGCCCCTGAGAAAATTGGCTCGCTAGAGGTCATCAAACCGAATAACTACGCTGTGGCAAATGCGGTTGGTGCGGCCATCGCTCAAGTCAGTGGAGAAGTCGATAAGATTTATCACCTCTCAGAAGTTACCCGAGAAGACGCATTGTCCGACGCGCTCAATATTGCGACACATAAATCCATTCAAGCAGGCGCTAAGAGCAATTCAATCAAGGTGATTGACCAAGAAGATGTGCCTCTTGCTTATTTACCCGGCAATGCGACACGTATACGCATAAAAGTCGTTGGCGACTTGGAGTTTTAAGATGATTGAATTAACACATGACGATATTGAAGCCATTGAAATAGGCGCTGCTATTTTAGGAACAGGTGGCGGTGGCAACCCTTACTATGGAAAGCTGCATACGATCGCGGAGATGAATAAAGGAGGCAAGATACAGCTTGTATCGCTTCATGAGCTTGATGATGACGCTCTGGTTATTTCTGTTGGGAACATCGGTGCGCCAGCGGTTTCCATGGAAAAAATATGTGAAGGCAACGAAATTGTTCGAGCTATTCACGCGCTTGAAGACTATATGGGGAAGAAAGTTGACGCCATTATTCCGGTAGAAATTGGTGGCGCGAACGGACTTCGACCAGCGGCGATAGCAGCCATTATGGGATTGCCCTTGGTCGACGGTGATGGAATGGGACGTGCATTTCCTGAAATGCAGATGACCAGTTTTAGTATATATGGTCATTCCAGTGTGCCTTCTGCCATGTCAGACGCCCATGGTAATACCGTTATATTTAAAGACCTCAAAGATGAGCAATGGCTCGAACGATTAGCAAGAGCATGTGTTATCCAAATGGGAGCGTCAGCAGGTATGGTTGAAGCGCCAATGAAAGGCAGCTTCGTTAAAAAATACGCGATTCCTGACACGGTAACTCAGGCTAAGAATCTAGGACTTGCGGTCATTAATGCGCATAAAGAAAACACTAACCCTATTGAGGAGATTTGCCACCAAGAAAACGGTCAGGTGCTTTTTGAGGGGAAAATTGTCGACTTAGAACGAAAAATGTCCGCCGGTTTTACAAGAGGAAATCTGCAAATTGAAGGCAGCGGTTCGTATGTCGATCAAGTCGCTAATATTGAGATCCAAAACGAAAACTTGATTCTAAAAATAAATCAGCGCGTTGCTTGTAGTGTGCCTGATTTGATCATCGTCCTCGATATAGAAACAGGACATGCCATCACCACTGAGGTATTGCGCTACGGTCAAAAAATCGCCGTACTCGCTATTCCATGTCACCCACTTCTTCGCTCTGAGCAAGCTTTAAAGGTAATCGGCCCAGCCGCCTTTGGCTATCAGGACATTGATTATCAACCGTTTAACCAAAACTAATAGGAGTATCTTATGATGTTGAAAACAGTTACGGCGCTCATCACCACCGCGCTAATAACGGCTTTACCAGCTCATGCTGAAAGCTATGAAGATCTTACTGCAACCATGAATATTGTGCAGGTTGTAGGCACGATAGATCCAGCAAAAGTAACCGACTATACCGAATATCTAATGTCGGTAAACCTATACGATGGTTTAACGACGGCTGACACTAAAGGAAATATTGTTCCTAATTTGGCAAGCAGCTGGGATATTACTCCAGACGGTAAGAAGTTTACTTTTCATTTATCTGAAAATGCGACATTCCAGGATGGCTCTGCCGTCGAAGCAAAAGATGTAGTGTATTCTGTTAAACGACTATTAACGCTCAATCAAGGACCTGCGGGCTTCTTTCAATCCTACTTAAATGCGGATGGCGTTAAGATGATTGATGATAAAACAGTTGTCTTCAATTTAGAGCAACCATCGTCTTCTTTCCTTGCCACGTCGCCACTGCTTTTTGTCATTAACTCGGATCTGGCGAAAGAAAAAGGTGGAAATAATGAGTGGTCAGAAGAGTTCTTAGCGTCCAATGCCATTGGTAGCGGCCCATATAAATTAGAAGATTGGCAACGCGGCAGTCGTCTTATATTGGCGAGAAATCGTAATTACTTTAAAGGGTTTAAAGAGAATCCTGTAGAAAAAGTCAGAATACTGGTAACCAGTGATGAAGCGACTATCAAAGCCTTAGCCAATAAAGGCGAGCTTGATGTGAGCAGTATTTACCAAGCGCATGAAACATTAATGGCGATTGAGAAGCTGCCAAATTACCACATCTTGGATATGGCAACAGCAACGGGTTACTACATTAAATACAACAACCAATTAGCGCCAACCGATGATGTTAATATCCGAAAAGCCATTTCTGCAGCCATTGATTATGAGCTAGTAAATGAAGTGCTTCATCCGGGTGTTGCCATGGCTGGACCGCTTGCATCACTCTTTCAAGACGCTTATTTAGATGATTTAGAAATACCTAAGTTTGATCTGGAAAAAGCCGCTGAATATGTGAAAAAATCTCGCTATGCAGGCCAACCAATACCGATCACCCTAGGTTATGTGGCTGGTACGGCTTTTGAAGAAGAAGTTGCTTTGATGATGCAAGCTAACTTGCAATCCATTGGGTTTAAACCAACGTTACAAGCGGATCCATGGAGCCGAGTAACAGAGATTGCAGCACAAGCTTCCACCACGCCTCATGTAAACCAAATCTTCTTTGGCCCAACGTATTCATCGCCACAATCTGTTTTCTTTAACCAATACTCGTCGAAGTCATCTGGCTCTTGGGCTTCTATGTCTTGGTTGAATGATGCGAAAGTTGACGAAATGATTGACGCTGCGGGTTCCGAGCTAGACAGCACAAAACGCAATGAGATTTATCAGGATCTACAGAAGTACATTGTCGATAATCAAGTGGATTCGTTCTTGCAAACCTCTCGTTATCAAATGGCGGTGAATAATTGCTTGAGTGATTTGAAATTCATTCCGATTCAAAGTTTCTTCTATGATTTCTCAACACTAAACTGGTCATGCCGTCCAGCAGGTCGTTAAATTAGTACCTGACTTATAAAAAAACCATAGTGGGGAAACTCACTATGGTTTTTCATTTTTATCCATTAATGAATCCAGCCTTTTTCCATTGCTAGCTTAACCAATGATTGTCTGCTTTCTACTCCAAAGCGTTTAAACAAACCTTTTAAATGAAACTTAACCGTACTTTCTGATAACCCAGTAAATTGTGCTATTTTCTTATTAGATAAGCCTTCCCCAAGCCTTTGTACAATTACTAATTGCTTAGATGTTAGCTCCTCAGTCTGGCTATTTTTAGGTGTTTGCTGGCACTTTTCATTCCAAACAGAAAAAGCACGCTCATACAAAGTATGTCGAATCCGGTTCTTAGCACTCGACTTCACCTTCTTTACCGCATGATTCAACCATTCCATTTCAAACATCAAGGGTAGCCATAAATCGAGCGTATAAGCTCGACGAAATAACGACAATAAACGAGGGGCTAACATAAATTGATCATGGCTAAACCAGAGTAACTTTAGCTCCTGTAAGGTATAACAAATATCTGACCAAGGCGTGTCGTTCAGCTCTGGTGATACTGTGGTGCCCTGCTGGCGACTGTGAATACAAACCAGCCCAACATTGTTACGATAAGTCAGCCAATGGTATAGCTCTATAATTGGGCCTATTGCACTTTCAGGGTCAATATCAATAGAAGATAACTTTGCTTGTCCTTCCGTCCAACGCTGTTGTTGCTGCAAAATCAAAATAGACAAGAGTTTAAAGTAAAGCTTGCCTTGGTCATCCGAAAAAAATAATTGATACTCAAAGCGCAATTGGTCTAATAATGAACTGGTTTGTTCTGTTTCATTATTAATAAGGTGACAAACAACCCCAAAAAAATAAAACTGAAACAGAAACTCTGGCCAAATTTCTGAATGCTTACGAAGAATGGCAGAACGATTCCATTGCTTGTTCGCCAGTTCTATATCACCTCGGTATAACGCGGTTATTCCATCAATAAGATCCGCAAAGTTCTTTTCATAACTAAGCGACTTATAATAGCTAATACGAGTGATACTTTTCCGTGTTTCCTTTACATGTTGTAGTGCTACCTTTGGATAACCCATCCGTAAATTAATACGCGCAAGGTTAAAGTGGCAGTAAAAAACAAGATAAGATACCTCTGATTTTGACGCTAACGCTAATTCCTTATGCTGATAAAGTGACGCTTGTGACCAGTCACCGACCATACTGTAATGGATAGAAAGCATTCCATAATAAATCATCAATGCATCAGAGTTAGACACCAACTGAAACTCAATTTTTTTCAGTTTATCAATCCGCACATCACTTTTAATCGTCGTAAAATACGTATCATATTGGCCCCTTATAAGGGTCATTATTGCTCGATCGCTTTCTTTTAGATGATTTTTATCAAAATCCAATTTTCCAATAAATTCTTTGGCTTCTAATAAGCGATAGTTTTTAAAGTAAAATATGGCTTTTGCTAAGCATAAGTTAAGGTTGCTTGCGATTATGTCTTGAGAAAAAAGATTTAAGATTTGCTCTAGCTTAGCGAAGCCATGAAGGTAGCCATACATGCCTCCTCCACACTCTTCAAACCATTGAATGGCAAGGTCGATATTATTACTTTCTAATGCTGTTTGTATGGCAATAAAATGATCTTTATGATGAAAGATATGCTTTACAACAAGCCGCATTGCCTCTTGATAAACTCTCGAATCCGGTTTGGCAATATCCACTAAAACTTGCTTTAGGTATGGAATGCCCAATGTGAAATTGCTGTTTCGATCCTCAATAATAAGTGGGTCTAACATTTCTATATGCGTTTTTTCGAGCCGCACTAACTCTGTCGATATTTCAGAGTTAAATGCTAAAGCAATCAGTAAGCGTTGCTCATGGTAGGATAAGATTGGCAAAATTCGAGCAGCAATATACTCTCTCAAAGATTCTTTATACCTTTCACTATTCAGGTCAGACCAATTCGAAACTAGGACAGGCCAACCTCTCGTATGCAAATATATGTTTGTGTAATCTGACGGATAGAGGCTGGCAATCTCTTGCTCAGAAAACATTAGCTCCGATTGGTCAATAATGGCCAATTGTCCATAAAGAAGTGCTTGCGATATTAGCTTATTGTTCCCAACCCAACTGGCGCTGATAAAAAGTGTTTGCTCTCGGTTCTCCAGCTCAGAACGTAATTGCAAAACTTGCTCTAGATGCTGGTGAAAACCTCTCCCTATGGTGTCCCAAATAAGGTGCGTATTATCTTCAAATTCACTTGGATTAGGTAAGGTATTTTGTACTTTGCAGTTAAAGTAAGCGGCTAGTTGCTGAAGAAGTACAGATTTACCACTGCCAGGTAATCCGTTAATAATCACAATAGGGGCGGTTTGAATTGTCAGTAGATGCAATAGAGAAGATCGTTCAATCATACGATACTAAGAACACAAAGTTGGATTGTTTACATTAAGATTCACTGACGACTATCAACTAAATCCACTATCACTAATTTATCATAGAAAGAGCGAAAATTATTCACTGTATTTGAATTCAGCTAATGCCGTATTGATTGTATTTTGACATGAAATTGCTATTCACTTTTCTGAGAGTTTACCTTTGTAGCTAACAAAGATCATCAAGTGACTTACTACAAATTAACCCCGTAATGACTGCCATCCGGCAATTCAACATCCAATGTGAATTTTAAGCGAAGACATAAAAAAAGAGCCGTCGCTAAGCGAACGGCTCTTTTCGTTTCAATATTCAGTGTTGTCAATTCAACACTTAAAGGACAAAAGATTTACATCTGAAACAAGAAGTTTTTAATCAGGTCTTTCCCGCCTTCTGTGGCGAAGGATTCTGGGTGAAATTGAATACCTTGGATTGGGTATTCTTTATGGCGAATGCCCATGAGTTCAAAGTCGCCGCCTTGGTGGATTTTACTCACGTCACCAAAGTCCCCTTCTTTCAAGTCGCCAACCGATGCGGTGACTTCTAATACCTCAGGGAAGCTTTCAGCTTCAGCGATGAGCGAGTGATAACGCATGACTTCCAGTTGATCTGGAATGTCGTGGAAGATGCCTTCGCCGTTGTGATTAATTGGGCTGGTTTTCCCGTGCATTGGCAATGGCGCTTTTACGACCTTGCCACCAAACACATGACAAATTCCCTGCATGCCAAGGCAAACGCCCATCAGTGGAATGGTTTTACCAAACTCTAAAATCACATCCGCACACACACCAAAATACGCTTTGTCGTCTGGCGAGCCTGGCCCTGGAGAAATGATGATGCGATCTGGTGTCGCTTGACGAATGTCGTCTAACGTCACTTCGTCGTTACGTTTCACAATCACATCAAAGTGATCAATCGCGCCTTTGCTTTTTTCGGTTTCCAACACTTCGCCAATAAACTGATACAGGTTGTAAGTGAAGGAATCGTAATTGTCGATAATATAAACTTTCATCTTGCCTTCCTTAAACCTTCGCTTCTGTCTTGTTTGCGTCTGGCGCAAAGCTGTCTAACACGCGCTTAGTGCCTGCAAATTTACGTTGAATTTCTTCGTATTCGTCTTCGGCATTTGAGTCGTATACGTTACCGCCACAGGTTTGCACATAAGCTTTATTGCCTTTGGCGAATACCGTACGAATCGGAATGGCAAACATGCAATCGCCATTGAAAGAGAACTGACCTACCGCGCCGCCGTATGGGCCACGGCCATCACTTTCCAAATCGTCGATGATTTTCATCGCTTCGATTTTCGGTGCGCCAGTCAAAGTACCCGCTGGGAAGTTACTTGCCAAGGCAGAAAACATGTCGTGATCTTCCGCCATGATGCCGACAATTTCACTGGAAATATGCTGAACGTGGCTGAAACGTTTAATGTCCATTAAGGAACGAACTTTTACCGTACCGAAGCGCGCCACTCGGCCGATGTCGTTACGATGCAAGTCCACAATCATATTGTGCTCGGCAATTTCTTTTGGATCGTTCAACAAAGCGCGAGCCAACGCCGTATCTTCTGTGGCGTCTTTACCGCGCTTTGCTGTGCCCGCAAGCGGGAAGGTTTCCATTTCACCTTGGCGCACACGGAACAAGAGTTCAGGGCTCGCACCAATCACTTTTTGCTCACCAAACTTGATGTAATACATTTGTGGCGAAGGGTTCACTTGACGTAACTCTTCGTACAAATTGATGGTATCGCCTTCCAAATCAAACCACTTTTTAAAGCCCACTTCACACTGGAAAATTTTACCTTCCACAATGTCTTGTTTAACTTTGGCGACCGCATCAGCGTGGTCTGTTTTGCTCATGGATTCGCCAACAGGACGAACCACAAACGGGCCGTTTTCTGGCGTAGGTTCCGCCATCATCGCTTTCACTAATTCGACACGATTGCCTTGCGAGCCTTCGCCATCTTCGTAGTAAAAATAGAAGACTTCGCCTGTCATCTTGTCGAGGATCAAACCGTCTTTGTACAAGCCAAAGCGGAACGCATCAAACATCTCGCTGGATTGCAGATCCAAAGTCGGTTCAAAGTAATTCATACTGTCGTAACCGATATAACCCGTTAAACCACCAGCGAAGCCACGCGACAAAATATTTTGTGGCACGATATCACGCAATAAATAATACGGATTGTCCGAGTCGTAAGCTTCTGTCTCACCAGTACGTTCTTGGATGAACAGCTTTTTGCCTTCTGCCCAAATCAGCTTTTCAGGGTCAAAACCAATAATAGAATGGCGGGAAATGAAGCTCTCTTCGCCAAGGGATTCCAACATAAAACAGTTCTCAAATCGCTTTTCCACCTTCTTGAACAAGGCAAAAAAATCGCAATCGGAACTGATGGTAATGTACTTAGGTTTGCGCGGCAGCGTGATGCGCTCCGGCTTTTTATGGTGTGCGTTCATTCTTCTTTTAATTCCTTCAATGCTCTAGAACCACGGGTCACTGTGGCAATGCCAACACCCAACTGCTTCGCAATGTCGCGCTGCGGCACACCTTGCTCCAATAGGGAAAATATCTGCAACCTGTGCTGCATCTCATTCAACTCATTTGGTGTCAGCAACGCCTTTAAACGCTTCTCCAACACCGCATCGTCTGCGTCTTTTAAAAACTCAATCAAATCTTTCATAAGGGTTTCTATTTAATGAAATCGCCATGTATTCACGTACTAGTACAGTAATGCATTTCTTATCATTAGGCAACTGGATAAATGGCAAGAAGAGAATTAATATTGAAGTTATCTTTTATGATAACTAAGAGAAAGAGAATGGACTTAAACGATCTAAAAGAAAAAGCATTTCAAAACAACAAGGTAAAAAGAGAATACGATAAATTAGCCAGTGAGTTTTCACTTATCGACCAACTGATTTACATGCGTACACAGGCAGGTCTAACACAAGCTCAGCTTGCAGAACGGATGCACACACAAAAAAGCAATATCAGCCGACTAGAGCGAGGCAACGCCAACCCAAGCTGGGCGACTTTGCAAAAATACGCTAATGCCTGTGGGTTTGAGCTTTCACTGAAAGCGGAAAAAAAACAATAAACTGAACATTTTTACACAGAAATTTTACTGACCTTTGAGTTTTCTGCTTAACTCTATTGCTTGCTGAACAATATCTTGGATATTTAATTCCTCTCTTCCAACATATTTTTCAATTAGTTGATCCAGTACCGTTACTGCCTCTACGATTCGATGAGACTTAATTAAAATACTAGCATTACTCAATAAGGCTTTAGCGACTTGCTCTTGCATAGCTAGCTCATCGCTATCTTTGAATTGTTCAATTAGTTCATAATATACCTTTATGGCTTCTTCTGAACGATCTAACTCATCAAGTGTATTCCCTTTATTCATTAACGCTATCACTACTTGCACTTGCAACGCTATTTGGTCACTAACTTTAAATCGTTTAAGTAATTCATCGCATACAACAATCGCATTCTCCAAATCCCCTAAATGAACCAATATAGCGCCTTTGTCCATTAATGCTTTCGCAATTTGTTCTTGTATCGCCAATTCGCTGTTGCCATTAAATCGCTTGATCAGCTCGCTATATACATAAATAGCCTCTTCGAAGCGATTTAATTTATTTAATGCAACACCTTTGTTTAAAAGCGCTTCTGCTACTTGTCTCTCAATTTCAGTTTCTTTTCTCTCTTTAAACTGTTTATCAATAGAATCATAAACTTCTATCGCCTCAATGCATTTATTTGATGTTAATAGTGCATAAGCTTTACTTAGTAAGGCAGCAGCATCCTGCTGAACACTCATACTCTGTTGCACACTTGCTAAGCTGTCTATGTATTTTTTCTCAAGTTCATCTAGCCTTTCGTGTAACTTAGTGTCGTAAGTCGTCGATAAGCTTCTAATTTCTTGCTCGAAATTCTGCCTTAATTCGCCTAACGTTCTGATAGTCCATTTCTCAACTTCAATATCAGCACTTTCTTTCGCACTCGCAACAGCCTCTCTTTTCGCTCCTGAACTAAAAAAGAATGCAATGCCCGCAATGATAACACCTAAAACCCCAGCAATAATCCCAAACCTATCTGTCGAGGCATAAATCGCGTCGATAAATTTGTCTTGAGCATCAAGCCTTTCATCAATATCTTTTTCACTTACCTCTAGCACCGTTTCGACTTTAGAAAGTCGGTCTTTTAGATTTTGCACTTCACCCTCAGACACCTGTTTGGCATCAAGATCACTGACGTCTTTTTTGATGGCTATAAGCTCTTGATAAAACCATTGGGGCAGTTGTGCGTTAGATGTCGTAACGACATCATCTGCGGCAAAAGTCGAGTGAGAAAATGTGACTAAGAAAAGGCTGACGAAAAGAAAACGTGTGAGGGAGTTAAGCACTCTATAACATCCTTGAAAAATGAGTTGCCATAAGAATAGCGTTTAACTCGTTGTTTGGGAATGAAACAAACTTTTACACACTCATTCACAACGGAAAACATAGCGCTTTAACATCTCAGATGTGAAAAGCATTCGCCAGAGTTTACAAGTCTCTCAAGCGGATTTCGCGAAAGCGCTTGGCACCAGTGTTGATACGATTAAAAGTTGGGAAAGTAAACGCCGAAGCCCTACAGGGTTGGCGGCGAAAGTATTGGCAACGATTGAAGAAAACCCGAATTTTTATAAAGCATTGTCTGCCCATTAATATAGTCATTTGGTGCTTATAAGAATTTTTTTATTTTTTTCCATCATTTGTGTAAGAAAAGTGAATGACTCTGCGTCTAAATTGCAGAATTACGAATGAGCTTAGTCTGTCTGTACGTTTTGTGTTTCGGGTTATTATCAAAAAAGGGTATCAACATGGGCATTGTGGTCACGGTTTTTATGGCACTTATTCTGTTTTTGTCGGTTCCTAATCCTGTTGGAAAGCGTTTGAAGAAGTATCAGGATAAGATTTTTGTCATTACTTTTTTAATGGGTGCGTGGAATGCTTTGTGGTATGACGCTCAACATTTTGATGAGTTTTGGGGAATAGCGGCGCTGATTGCGGGCTTCTCTATGATGATCACTAGCTTGCCAAACATATCATTGGATAAGTCGCCTTCTTTGATAAAACATACCCTTGGTTGGCTTCAAACTAAGATCAACTCGCTACCGCAAGGCTTCCAAGAGTTAATGCTTTTAATGCTGTTTGGATGCGCCTGTATTTATGGTTATACACTGATTAAATTGAACTTAGCTTAATTTATAAAAGCACAACTTACGACACTAAGAGAGCAAGCCAGTTCGGGGTTTCTCCCTTTTTTATAACCTCATCATGCTCTTAATATGACAAAACGCAGCTCGCCCTAGTGCGTCTATGTTGTAGCCACCTTCAAGCACAGAGACCACTCGTCCTTCGCAGTGTTTATCTGCCGCATCCATTAACACATCGGTAATCCAAGTGAAGTCCGCTTCATCTAGTCTTAACTGTCCCATTGGGTCTTCTTTATGAGCATCAAATCCTGCTGAAATCATGATGAGCTGAGGCTTGAAGCTTTCCAGTCTTGGTAATAATTGCTCGGTAATAATGGCGCGGAAGGCATCGCTGCCAGACCCCGCTTCCAATGGCATATGCAAAATGTTGTCGTGGGAAGCGCCCGGGTCAGCGTAAGGATAAAACGGATGTTGATAACTGGATGCGTAAAGTACTCTGGTATCTGCTTTGAAAACATCTTCTGTGCCGTTGCCATGATGCACATCGAAATCAATGACGGCGACTCGCTCTAAACCATATTGGTGAATAGCGTGGCGCGTGCCAACAGCGATGTTGTTAAACAGACAAAAACCCATGGTTTTGTCGAATTCCGCATGATGTCCCGGCGGACGAATCGCACAAAAAGCGTTATCCACTTCGCCAGCCATAACTAAATCGACCGCTTTCACGACCGAACCAGCGGCATGAAGAGCAGCCCCTAATGTGTGCGGCATCATCAAGGTTTCTGGCTCTAATTCAACATGCCCTGATTCTGGCGCTCGGGCAAAAATAGAATCCACATAAGCGACGTCATGTGTGTTGATCAGTTGTTCTCTAGTGGCGGGCATCGCTTCAATTCGACGAATAAAATCCATCAATTGGCCTGTAATCAAGCGGTTTTGAATCGCGCCAAGACGTTTCGGTGACTCTGGATGATCGTCACCCATGTTGTGGCGGTCACAATAAGTATGTGTAATGTAGGCAGTTGTCATCTCGTCTCTCGGGTTCTTTATTCTTGTTTTTACTCTCGTTGTTTTAACGAAAACCACAAAGACAGTCTATCCTACCATGGTCTACAATCCATAAAGATAGAAACCGTGATACCTTAATTGTTTGTTCTGTATTAGCCACTCGGAGAACGTCAATGAGCCAACATGCATTGCATCCCTTACTTGCACCAAAGTCCATGGTGGTTTTAACCGGTGACGATGCCAACGATCCTCTCATGCTGGCGCTGTTAAAATCCTTGGCTCATACAGACAAATCTCATCGTCAAAAGTCTTGCCCTGTTAGCTTGGTAGGCACGAGGCCTGCTGCCTCTTTTTCATTCCCACGGTTTGCGTCTTTGGATGAATTCATTGCTTCAAATGGAGCAAAGCCAAGCCCAGATCTTGCTGTGCTAGTTGGTACTCATTCCAATTCATCAATGGAAGATATTATTGCGGCGTGTGGCGAAGCTGGCATCGGCTCTTTGTTAATGCTGTCTTGGACAGGTGAACCTGAAGCTAAGTTGATCCCCATATTGCGCAAACACAATGTTCGTTTACTTGGCCCAAACAGCTTTGGTATTTGCCGTCCTAAGCAAGGAGTTTACGCTTGGCTTGGCTTAACACAGCCATTAACAGGGCGATTAGCTTTGATGTCGCAATCTGGCACCGTCGCCAGCGCCTTGGTCGATTGGGCGACGTGGCAAGGCATCGGCTTTTCTCAAGTTGTATCAATGGGCTCACCTGTTGATGTGATGCCGTCACAAGTTCTGGATTATTTATCAACCGATTTCGACAGTCAGGCCATCCTGATGTATCTGCAGAAAATCGGTCGCCCAACCCGTTTCTTGAGTAGCTTACGCGCCACAGGGCGAAGCAAACCCGTCGCCGTGGTTACCGAGCACTCGGTTGGCTCTGACGAGCGTGTACTGGATGCAGCTCTCAGCCGAACTGGCGCGGTTCGCGGTCGACGCTTGAATGATTTGATCGCCGCGGCGTCTGTTATGACCAACGCTCGACGCGTGAAAGACGGCTCGTTGCTGATAATAGGAAATGGCGCAGGGCCGGGAGAATTAGCGGCGCAACGCGCCATGGAACTCGACATAGACTTACTCAATCCTGAAGGCGAACTGCGCACGGCACTTGAAACCACCATGGCAGGTCGCGGCAGCGTTGGCTCGGTGACAACCGTTTGGGCAAGCTGTGCTACTGATTTATTTATTGATTTGGCCGAAGACGCTCTCAGTAGCCCACACTGCGGTGCCGTATTACTCACTCTAAGCCCAACCGCCTTGATCGATATTGATTCCTTGTATGACCTAATCTCCAAACTCCATCGAGATCAGAAAAAGCTCGTCATGGTGTGTTTGCTTGGTGGCGGCAATATGACCAACATGCGCACTCGCATCAACGAAGCTGGGATTCCAACCTTCCGAACACCTGAAACGGCAATTGAGGGCTTTCAGTTTTTAGTGCAATTCCAGCGCAATCAGTTATTGGCGAAGCAGTCGCCAGACAGCCATGCATTTCGTTTTAAAATTGATGTATCAGAAGCTACTAACAGCCTGAATGAGCGATTAAAAGCGGGACAAAACACAGCAAACGCAGACGATTTACGCAGCATTTTTGAGTTATTCCATATTCCCTTAATTTCTCGCAGGCAAGCATCTCATCAGTTATTAGCTCCCATTCACTTACGCGTTTTCCAAGACCCAATATTTGGACCGGCAATTGGCTTATCGTTGGAAGGTGCTCATCAGCATAAACAAGTTGAAGCCGTTGCTTTACCACCACTCAATACCGTTTTAGCAAAAGACCTAATACAACGGGCTTTTCCTGGAGAGGAATCCTTTGAATTAGAAAGCTTGCTAAGAAATTTATCCACCATGGTTTGCGAACTCCCCGAAATAGAAAGCCTAGAACTGGCTGATTTGAGGGTACATGAAACGGGCAGTGTCTATGCTGATGTCAGTGCGACGTTACGACCACGCAAAAGCGAGCGACGATATGAACATTTGGCGATTCACCCTTATCCTAGACAATGGGTTTCCGAACGGATTTTGAAAAATGATGAAGTCGCGACCGTTCGCCCTGTTTTACCAAGAGACGCCGTGATTTTGGCAAATTTTGTTCGTAGTATGTCTCACGAAACACGCTATTTTCGCTTCATCTCTAACATATCAGAACTAACGCCGCGCATGCTGGCGAGTATGTCTCATATCGACTACGACAGAGAAATGGCATTGTTGGCCGTTCTCCATCGAGATGGCCAAGACTTACTGATCGGCACGGCACGATACGTAGATAACTTCGACGACCAAAGCTGTGAATTTGCCGTGGTTTTAGGAGATGAGTTCCAAGGGTTAGGACTGGCTTCTTATCTCATGCGACAGCTGTTTAAAGTTGCCGCAGACAAAGGAATTAAAGTGATGAAAGGTATCGTACTGGCAGAAAACAAACGCATGATCGAGTTCTGTCGTCATTTGGGTTTCACCATTCAGAGAGACCCAGATGACTTTGGACAAGTGGTTGCAACAATTAGCTTACCACCTAAAACATTAAAAAATAACGAATTTAGATTTTGTCATTATTAGATCTCAATACGTCCTTGAGCACGCTTTATTTTTTTTATGTCGTCAAATGATAAATTAGGGTCGAAGCCACACTTATCTAACAGTGGAGAATGAATAATAACCTCACTTCCTTTCCTTTTAACTTGTGCCGTATAACTTAAACCAAATGACAATGGAGTATACTCATTATATATACCCTTTATAGCAGGGGAATCATCGTAGGTTACAATCCAAGGTTTATCTAAAGAACGTATAATATCGCTTAATTCACAATGGTCATCATGCTCAAAAAAGTTTTGATATAACCCCTTCCCTTTCTCGTAATAAGGAGGGTCTATATTAATCAAACACTTACTACCAATATTTTTCAAATCATCTTTCAAAAAATCTCTTGCATCTTTATTCGTTAACGTAATTCTTTCTTTAAGGTTTGCTATAGATTTTATTTTTTTGATTGATTTTAGTTTATTATAACGGCAGTCTAGTTTGTATCTTCCATCTTGATTTTTACCTCCCATAACACCTCCTTTTATTATGCCAGAACGATTAGTTCTGTTCAAAAAAAACGTTGAAAAGCCCAGTTCTATAATGGTGGAATTCAAATCGTCTTGTATTTCCTTTTGCTTATGCCACTCATCAATAGTAACCGGTGTATCATTTATTAATCGGGTTAGTTCTTTAGTTTCGTTTAAGACACAATACCAAAAAGCATATACCGACCCATTTAAGTCATTGATACATACATCTTTAACTTTTTCATTCAACAACAAATACCAAGCAATACCAGCACCACCTGCAAATGGTTCAATATAAGTACCACCTATAAGATTATTTATTTTAAGTGTTTCTAAAACATAAGCTATTAGCTTTGTTTTTCCACCAGGGTAACGCAATGGAGAGTTATGAATACGCATAGATCAATGCCTCAGAAAATAATATCATTTAGATTTTTTAAAGTCCCAAGAATTTGGATTAATAGAATTTTCTGTTGCTGTTGCCTTAAACGCTAAATTTAAATCCCACAAGAATTTTTTGTAAGATGCATTATCTTTATTTTTTGAAAGCCAATGCCTAAAAACAAGTATAAAAAAAACTTTATATTTATTAAATATTTTTTTCGCTTTTTCCCGTTCGGGTCTTTCAATTAATCCTTCAACATCATTAATTATATTATTATGCTGAAGCCAAGATACAGAAAAACCTTCCCTTTCCACCTGATGTTGAACCCAAAAGTCAGAACTTAGATCAGCATCATTATATAGCAAAACCAAATGATTAAAAACAATCTGCTCTGGCGATCCGTCTTGAGGTAAAGATAACACTCTCACATTCTTATTAGAATTTACATCTGTTTTGTCACCATCAAGTATACATATTGCCTTTAGAGTTGTTTTATTTAAAAACCTATCATTAAATAAGTCGCGCAAACTATCAGAACCTAAGTTTATATCAACGAAATGAAAGTAATTATTTATTCTTGAAAAACAATCATCACTATCCGATAAGTCATCAAATATTTCTGTTAACAGAATTCGTGCTTCTGCATCTTCTGTAAATATAGGAATCTTTTTATCTGACAATGTTTCTAGCCTCGTTTCATTTGTTAGAAACATATTTATACGATATATATCAGGCTCTTCCATAGGAGATACCGTATTGCCTGCTTGACTAGTCAAATATAATAGATTCTGATTGAACTTTAATGTTTTTTCCAAAAGATAAAGGCTGTGTGTTGTAAAAAAAACCTGTATTTTATAATCATCTGAATATTTTTTAATTAGAAGAAATAATTTATATTGCACTGATGGATGTAGAGTCGCATCTATTTCATCTATTAATAGCGTACTACCAAAACCTGTTTCATAAAACAACCACCTTAGAGAAATAAGTGCTGTCAAAACAATAAAAATATTATCTTCACCTGCTGAAATTGTATTTGAATCAACACCATCATACTGGGTAGTAAATTCACTTCTTATTTTTACATCATTTGAATTTTCAGTTCGAATATTATCTATATCAATACTTGTTAAATGTTTATATTCAGAGATCAGTATTCTTTCATATTCAGGTGGAAGACTACTTGTAATGTTCCTTGTAATATCTCCTAACTCACCAATAGGCACAATTCTCGTCAAACCCAAGTAAATAACAGCTCTTTCTTCAAGAGTTTGCTTTTGACCTTGAGGATACTTTGGAATCAGCCTATACCTTTTTGCATCATCTACTTTCTGGGTATTATTATGACGCCTAAAGTCACAAGTATAACCTTCATATTCGACAGTATAAAGTGTGCCTTTCACACCTACAGCAGGATCATTATATTTTTTATCTCCCTTTGTTAGGGTCTCGATTTTCGGGTTTACTGTTTGATTTATTTTTTTGATTATATTAAATAATTTGGTATCTACATCAGGATTTGTTTGCTTTATTTTCTGATATGAGTTTCCAATAATATGTAAAATAGAACTTTTACAAGTTCCATTTTGCCCTGATATAACATTAATTCCAGGTTTAAAATTTAACTTAACCCCTTTTATTTTCCTATAGTGTACGAAATCAATACTTTTTATCATATTATTGTATCCTTACATTAGCTTATGAAAACAAAAAAACTCTAATTGAAATGTTATTTTTCACTCTGACGTGAGAAATAACTAACCTCATTGTAAAACACCTTTATTCATTTAACAAAAAACCACGCAAAGGCGTGGTTTTTGACAAGTCGTTTGAAGAACCGATTACTTCAGGTTTTCAGGCCCGAATGAGAAAGGCAACAATTCTTCCATAGTAAGCGATTTACGCACACCTTCAGGACCACAAATGTGAATCATAGTGTCGGTAGATGAAAACTCTCGAATCTTCTGGCGACAACCGCCGCAAGGCGTAACAAGTTGATCGCCTTTACCAATCACATAAATGTCTTTGATTTGCGTGTCACCACCTAAAACCATGGCCGAGATAGCGCCGCCTTCGGCGCAGACACCTTCTGGATAAGCTGCGTTTTCAACATTACAACCTTTGTACAGATTGCCACTGGAGGTACGAATCGCAGCCCCAACTGTGAAGTCTGAGTAAGGGACATAGGCCTTACTCATCGCTTCTTTTGCCAGTTGGAAAAGCGTTTCATCTTGCTTTGCAACAGACATATTAGGCTCGCTCTTTTACATAAGGTCGACCAACGGCTTTTGGCCCTATCGCTTTGCCAATGAATCCAGCCAGCAGCAGCACAGTCAACACGTAAGGAAGCACTTCGATCGCCTGTACTGGCACTTCACCAATACCTGGAATCACCACGCCTTGCATACGAATCGCAACAGCATCTAGGAAACCAAACAACAAACATGCAAACAACACAGGAACGGGACGCCACTTACCAAAGATAAGTGCTGCAAGAGCCATGTAACCTTTACCAGCACTCATGTCTTTCAAAAAGCCAGCGTTGTGTGCTGTTGATAAGTAAGCACCTGCCAATCCACACAAGATGCCACAAACAATCAAGGCACGGTAACGAATAAAGGCAACGGAAATACCCGCAGTATCAACCGCATGAGGGTTTTCACCCACCGCACGAAGACGTAGACCAAAACGTGTTTTATAAACAACCCAATAGGTTAATGGCACCATGGCAAAGCCTAGGTAAACTAAAATATTATGGCCGCTCAGTAGCTCGGAATAAATTAAGCCAATTACTGGAACATCGACTAATGCATCAGCAAAAGGCAAGGTAACAGAAAGAAATCGAGAATCCCCAGACAGTGTTGGCGTTTGACCGCCCATACCAAACCAGTTCATCGACAAAGTCACCGTTAAACCTGCCACGATAGTGTTAATCGCAACACCAGAAACGATATGGTCACCGCGGTGAGTGATACAAGCAAAGCCATGAATCATCGCCAAAGCGACTGATGTCATGATGCCAAAACACAAGCCAATCCACGCAGAGCCAAATACAGCAGCTCCTGCCGCAGCGGCAAATGCACTACCTAGAATCTTACCTTCCAAGCCGATATCAACAATACCTGCTCGCTCTGAATACAAGCCCGCCAATGCAGCAAAAATCAAAGGCGTAGATACACGCATGGTTGCATCTAGCATAAGTATTAATGTTTCAAACATATTTTTCCCCTACGCCACAGCTCTGCGAATAAAAAAGCCTTCGATACGATCTTTAAACATGTGTTCAAGCGCACCAGAGAATAAAATAACCAAACCTTGGATCGCGACAACGATCTCTGGCGTGATGGTCGGAATTTCAAACGCCAACTCTGAACCACCCTGATACAAGGCACCAAACAGAATGGCAGCTAGAATAATTCCTATCGGATGGTTGCGTCCCATCAAGGAAACCGCGATACCAGCAAAACCGTAACCTGCCGTGAAGTTAAGCAGCAAGCTGTGGTTTACACCCATAATTTCATTGATACCAACAAAACCAGCCAAACCACCAGAAATCAACATCGCCCAAATGGTTACTTTTGCCGTATCAATACCAGCATACTTAGCTGCAGTCGGATTGGTTCCTAATGTGCGTAACTGATAACCCCAGCGCGTGTGCCAAAGCAGTCCCCACACAAAAACACAACATACTAAGGCCAATACAAAGGCAAAGTTAAGTGGCGAATCACCAATATCGATACCAAGTGGCGCAAAGAATTCATGTATGTAAGGCATCCAAGCGTTTTCGCCAAACGTACGGCTGTTCGGCGCCATGCGTCCGTCTTCTTTTAACCAGTTCACAATTAAGTAAACCATCAAAGAAGAGGCGATAAAGTTAAACATGATGGTCGTGATAACGATATGACTGCCACGACGCGCTTGTAGATACGCCGGAATATAACCCCATGCAGCGCCAAATGCGGCAGCACCAAGAATGGCAAGAGGCGCAATGATATAAAACGGCATTGTGTGGTCTAAAGCCAAACAAACCAAGCCAACACCCAAACCACCAATATACGCCTGACCTTCCCCACCTATATTGAACAAGCCGCCTTTAAAGGCAACCGACACAGCCAGACCAGTGAAGATTAAATTCGTTGCGTAATATAAGGTGTATCCGATGCCTTCGTTGTAGCCAAACGCACCATAAATCAGATACCCCGCGGCTTCGATTGGGTCTTCACCAATGGCGAAAATCACCAAACCAGACACAATAAAAGCCAACATGATATTTAAGAAAGGAATAAGCGCAATGTTTACCCAAGCAGGAACTTTTGCCTGACTCATGCTGACACCTCTGCTTTTTCTTCGTTGTAGGCGTTCGCCATCATTAAGCCAAGGGTTCGTTCATCTGCGTCTTTTGCATCAAGTTCGCCCACAACTGCACCATCAAACATAACAATGATGCGATCACTCAGTGCCATAATTTCATCCAATTCAACAGAGACCAACAAGATTGCTTTGCCGGAGTCTCGTAATTTAACAATTTGTTCGTGTATATTTTCAATCGCACCGATATCTACACCACGCGTTGGCTGACCAATCAGCAAGATATCTGGGTTCTGCTCTACTTCACGAGCAATAACGATTTTTTGCTGGTTACCACCAGAAAAGTTGGCTGTTTTTAAATGAGGGTTCGGCGGACGAACATCCCAATCAGCCATGCGCTCATTACATTCCTCAATCATCACTTTACGGTTCATCAAAACCTTACCGTTGTAAGCATCTGAATTGTGGTAACCAAGCACAGCAGCTTCATAAGCTTCAAAGCCTGTTACCAAGCCCATTTTGTGACGATCTTCAGGAACGTGGGCCATTTTAAGCTCACGCATTTGTGCGGCATTTTTCGGTGCTTTTACAGTAATCACTTGGCCTGCGATATGAATTTCACCTTCACTCATTGGCTCAATGCCAGACAGTACATTCAAAAGCTCACTTTGGCCATTACCAGAAACCCCTGCAATACCAAGAATTTCACCCGCACGCAGCTCTAAACTCACGTCTTTAAGACGCTTCACGCCTTGGCTATCAAATTGAGAAAGGTTTTTAGCAGAAAGGAATACATCACTTGGTTTGGCTTCGTCTTTATTAACTGTTAAACGAACTTTTTTACCAACCATTAACTCAGCAAGCTCTTCTTTGTCTGTCTTAGCTGTTTCACGATGCGCAACCATTTGGCCTTGCCTCATGACAGAAACATTGTCAGTAGAGGCCATAATTTCACGCAATTTATGAGTGATAAGTAAGATGGTCACGCCTTGTTCTTTCAAGGCTTTTAAAATACGGAAAAGATGATCGGCTTCTTGTGGGGTTAGCACACCTGTTGGTTCATCAAGAATAAGGATACGAGCGCCACGGTAAAGGGCTTTTAAGATTTCTACTCGTTGCTGTAGACCAACTGGAAGATCTTCCACAATCGCGTCTACATCAATATCTAGGCTATATTCTTGCGCTAAACGTTGTAGTTCAACCCGTGCAGCGTCCACACCATCTTTTAAGAGTGCGCCGCCCTCAGCACCCAAGATAACGTTCTCAAGTACACTGAAATTCTCTACCAGCATGAAATGCTGATGCACCATACCTATGCCTGCATTAATAGCATCCTGAGAACTGCGGATATCAACACGCTTGCCATCTACTTCTATGTGCCCTGTATCAGCTTCATAAAAGCCATAAATAATGCTCATTAGAGTCGATTTACCAGCGCCATTTTCACCGATTATGCCGTGAATCGTGCCAACTGGAACTTGTAAGCAAATATCTTTGTTAGCCTGAACGGCACCAAAGCGTTTGCTGATATCTTGCAATTCAATTGCGTATGGCTTTGCTTTATTCGTCATATCTAAAAATAATTCATCTGCTTCAAAATGGAACACTCTAAGTGTATATCAAGACCAAGAACACATTAGGTGTTTTTATTGCTACTTTACTCGCAATAACTTAACTACCTGCTACAAAAGCCAATGAAAACTCTGTTGTTGTCGCATTTAATGAAAAATATAAGAGCAAAAAAAACAGCTGCCTGCGAAAGGCAGGCAGCTGTTTTATTTTACAACTTAGTAGTTACAAGTGTTGTCTGACATGTAGTCATGAACAACGATTTCGCCACTTACAATCTTAGCGCGAATTTCTTCTACCTTCGTTTTCATGTCAGCTGTAATCAAGCTTGCATTGTTGTCATCAAGAGCCCAATCAACACCGCCTTCAGCTAGACCAAGAACAACTAGACCTGGTTTCCAAGTGCCTGCTGCAGAATCTTTATAAGTGTTGTACGCCGCTAGATCTACACGCTTAACCATAGACGTTAGCATAGTGCCTGGTTGGATGTGGTTTTGGTTTGAATCCACACCAATAGCAAATTTACCTTCGTCTTTAGCCGCTTGATAAACACCGATACCTGTACCACCAGCCGCAGCGAAAACAACATCCGCTCCTTTAGAAAATTGGCTCTTAGCTAATTCAGAACCTTTAGTTGGGTCGTTAAACGCGGCACCAGTAGAACCCGTCATGTTTTGGTGAACAGATGTGCCGGAAGCAACGAATTTCGCACCTTGCTCATAACCACAAGCAAAACGACGAATTAGAGGAATATCCATACCACCCACGAAACCAACAGTGTCAGTTTCAGATTTCATCGCAGCAACCGCACCAACAATAAAAGAACCTTCATGCTCTTTAAATACAACAGATTGAACGTTTGGAAGATCGATCACACCATCGATGATAGTGAAATGAACATCAGGGAAGTCTTGCGCTACTTTAGTAACTGCTGATGTCATGTTGAAACCAACCGTTACAATTGGAGAGAAACCACGGTTAGCAAGGCGACGTAGACCCTGTTCTACCTGAGCTTCATTTTTTGGTTCAAATTCACGAACTTTAATGCCAGTTTCAGAAGTGTATTTTTTAACGCCGTTATAAACACCTTCGTTAAAAGACTTATCATATTTACCAGCTTGATCGTATACAACCGCAGGGTCTGCTGCTTGAACCATCGTTGATGAGATAGCTAACGCCGTGACAGACGCAATAAATATACCCTTCATTCCAATTCCTCTTTTTAATATAGTTAAATATATGGTTAACCTTTCTGCCCAATCGGTCAAAAATAAACCTATTAGAAAAATACCGCAATAAAATATGCATTCTTTTAACAATATTGTTGCACATAAAACCGTAAAGACAATCAAAAACTCACATCATGATTTCTCTATTAGCATGATTAATTAGCAATTCTCGTGCCTAATCTGAACAAAAGGTCAAGTTTGACATTTTCGGCAATAAACCGTGCTTCGCTGAGCCTGTCGAATCTCTTTTAAAGTCGTGCCACAAACCGTACAAGGCTTGTCTGCTCGACCGTATACTAGCAGTTCTTGCTTAAAGTACCCTGGCTTTCCATCGCCACCAACAAAATCTTTCAAGGTGGTGCCGCCCTGTTTAATTGCAGCTGCAAGCACCAACTTAATGCACTCTACCAATGTAGCAAGACGCTTTTTACTGATATTACCCGCCATGCGGCTCGGATGAATGCCTGCTTTAAAAAGCGCTTCATTCGCGTAAATATTTCCAGCACCTACTACAACTTTGCTGTCCATAATAAAAGTCTTAATTGGTACTTTTCGACCTTTTGCCCGAGCGTGCAGCATGTCTACATTAAATGCATCAGATAAAGGCTCTGGGCCAAGGTGTTTTAACAAATCATGCTCTAGCCAATCTTTCGCCGTCCATAAAATAGCGCCAAAACGACGAGGATCGGTATAACGCAATAATGGTTCATCTTCTGCAAAACAGAAATCCACATGATCATGGAACAAAGGTGGCGTTTGAGCTGGTACAAAATACAAACTACCAGACATGCCAAGGTGAACAATCAGTGTCCCTTTTGCCGTATGAACGCCAATATACTTACCGCGACGAGAAAGATGTGTAATTTCATGCCCGGTCATTTCAGAGCTCAGTTCTGGCGTAATTGGCCAGCGGAGCTTTGGTTGACGAATATCTATCTTAGAGAGGGTTCGGCCCACGAGATGAGGCTCTATACCACGTAACGTGGTTTCCACTTCTGGCAATTCAGGCATAAGCGACCTCGATAAACATTAAAGACGTTCTACTAGATACAAAAAAACCGACTCTAGGAGTCGGTTTCTTCGGAGGAAAATCAAAATTATTTGATTTTCGCTTCTTTGTACATAACGTGTTTACGTACAACTGGATCAAACTTTTTCATTTCAAGTTTATCCGGAGTATTTCGCTTGTTCTTGTCAGTTGTGTAAAAGTGACCAGTACCAGCAGAAGATACCATGCGAATTAAATCGCGAGCGCCTTTAGAAGCCATGATTCAGATCCTTATACTTTTTCGCCGTTAGCACGCATTTCAACAAGAACTGCTTCGATGCCTTTTTTATCGATAATACGCATACCTTTAGAAGATACACGTAAACGGATGTAACGGTTTTCACCTTCGACCCAAAAACGGTGCCAATGAAGGTTAGGAAGAAAACGACGCTTAGTACGACGCTTTGAGTGAGAAACGTTATTACCTGTAACAGGTCGTTTCCCTGTAACTTGACATACGCGAGACATAATTAAATACCTTTTGTGCTATCCAGAATTATTGGAAGTGAAACACTTCCTCAGGCGGAGCATGATTCCTTATGAATCAAAAAAATCCCATACCGAGGGTATAGCGGCGCGCATTTTCCCATAACACAGCGTACTGAGCAAACTTTTTGTTAAAAAATGATCAATTAGACACACATTCCTTTTTTTGTGAGAACGAAACCAAGCCCAAAGCGAACAACATTCCCACCACAACACAAGTAATGCCAATGACTTCGACCCAAGTCACTGTCTCATTAAGAATCCATACACCTAGACACAAAGCAAATGGCGGCACCAGAGCAGCAAAGACAGCCCCCTTCGCTGCCCCCAAAAGCGTCACGCTTTTTGAGTAACTGTATAATGCAATAATAGCTGCAAACACACCTTGGAACGTGCCGTGCATTAATACCGTTGTAATAGGCAAACTCATGAAGGTTGTATCTTGGTGAAGCAAATATAAAGGCAGACACACTATACCAGACACCACGGACACCATTGCCGTTGCCACCCAAGCTTTTAATTGCCAATATTTACTCAACAATGTGAAACTTGCCCATAAAGCACCACAACCAACAAACATCAGATCACCAATAAAAACATCAACACTCATCCGATGAAAGCTGCTTAATCCAACAAATAAAATACCCAACACGATAATAAGAACGCCAAGTATTCGCTGCTTAGACAACTTTTCCGACAATAAATACATGCTGCCTAAGGTGGAGAAAACCAGCATACAACTAGGTGCAACAATGCCAAAGTGCGCACTGGAAGATAAGGTTATGCCTTTCATTGCCAATAATATATATGGCGCGCCAGCACCAATCGCCAAAGCAACGCCTTTAGTACACAATATTCGCAACGAAACTGAGTGGTAGAACAATACAGGCAATAAAATAATTCCTGACACGCCAAAACGTAATATCGTGAGTTCCAAAGACGTGACATTTTGAATTTGCCCAAACTTAGACAGAACAGGCCAACTCCCCCAGATTAATGACGCAATCAACCCCATTCCTACACCCAGCAGCATATCTTTATTCTTAAAAGGCATCCAACGCTCCTACTTAATATTGGTTTTCAAATAGTTTACGTGCAGAATAGAAACCAAACGCATAAAAACACACATTAAAATGTATAATTACTGCGTATTTATTCATTTTATGGGAAATTCCTTCGTGTTAGATAATTTTGATCATCACATTTTAAAAATCATGCAGTCAAATTCTCGCAGGACAACTGAAAGCATTGGGCAAGAAATCGGCTTATCTTCCACTGCCGTTCAACGAAGATTGAAGCACCTAAGAGACTCTAAAGTCATTGAAAAAGAGGTAGCGATATTATCCCCTTCAAAAATAGGCAGTCACGTGTTAATTCTCGTAGAAGTCGTACTCGTTCGAGGCGGCTCTTCCGTCGTCAACAATTTCAAACTAAAAATGCAAAACCACCCTAGCGTACAACAGTGTTATTACGTCGCAGGCAAGAATGATTTTATTTTAATGATCGCCGCTTCAAGCATGCAAGAGTATGAGCTCATCACGCAAACTCTATTCATGGATGATGAGACAATTTTGAAATTCCACTCCAACATAGTGATGAATAACGTAAAAGTCGGTTTAGAAATCCCACTGTAGCAACATCTTCAAACCAAACCTCTTTCTGCCAATGACACAGGGGTTGCGTCTCCCACGATAAAGTGATCCAGTAACCTCACATCAATAAGCATCAAAGCGTCTTTGATTTTCGCCGTAATAGAAATGTCTGCGTGACTGGGTTCGGCAACACCGCTTGGGTGATTGTGGGCGAGAATGACCGCCGCTGCGTTGTTCTGCAATGCAGCTTTAACCACTTCTCTTGGATAAACGGCTGCGGCGTCAATAGTGCCAAAAAAGAGTTCTTGGTATCGGATGAGCCGATGTTGCGTATCTAAAAACAAAACGGCAAAGACTTCTCGCTGGGAGTGTCGTAACTGGGAAGAAAGATAGCTTCTTACATGTTCTGCATCGGTAAAGACAGTTTCACGCACCAACTGCTCTTTCAAATGCCGTTTAGACATTTCAAGCACCGCTTGTAATTGGGTGTATTTTGCATCTCCCAACCCAAAACCTTTGCAGAACTCTTCTCGACTTGCAGATAAAAGGGAACGTAATCCACCAAATTGAGTCAATACTTGTCTAGCAAGTTCGACGGCACTAATGCCTTGCGTTCCCGTACGAAGAAAAATCGCCAATAATTCTGCATCCGTTAACGCGCTCGCGCCTTGGTGAATCAGTTTTTCGCGCGGTCTTTCCTGTTCTGGCCAGTGTTTAATACTCATGATCTACTCCTTGATCCATGATAATCTTGCTTTAATTTCAATAAATCACCAACGAAACAAAAGACATCCTTTCTTTATTTGTTTTCGTTGAGAGTTTACTTTATCTATCACAGAAAGAATTGAGAAGTTTTTATGTCAGATCTATCGCAAAAACGCATTCTACTAGGCATCACTGGCGGTATTGCTGCCTACAAAAGCATTGAGTTAATACGTCTATTAACCAAAGCTGGAGCAGATGTTCAGGTAGTATTAACAGAAGGCGCAAAAGCCTTTGTGACAGAGATGACATTACAAGCGATTTCTGGTCACCCAGTGCGCAGTACTTTATTAGACCCAAACGCCGAAGCAGGTATGGGACACATTGAGCTGGCAAAATGGGCTGATTTGATTGTAATTGCACCGGCTTCTGCGGACTTCATGGCGCGCTACAGCCAAGGCATGGCGAACGATCTACTATCAACACTTTGCATTGCCACTGAATCACCTGTGTTGTTGGCGCCAGCCATGAATCAAGCTATGTGGCGACATCCTGCAACACAAGATAATTATGCATTATTAATGAAACGTGGCGTGCTAAGTGTTGGTCCTGCCGATGGCGCGCAAGCTTGTGGCGATATTGGCCCAGGGCGCATGAGCGAGCCGAGCGATATCTTTAATGCCATTTCTCAGCACTTTAATAACACGTCTATTCAACAAGATTTAGCTGGGCAACATTGGGTCATTACCGCTGGCCCAACCATGGAAGCCATCGACCCTGTGCGTTACATCAGCAATCACAGTTCCGGTAAAATGGGATATGCCTTAGCAACCGCCGCATTGGCTCGTGGCGCGAAAGTCACGCTAGTAAGTGGCCCAGTGCAATGCGTTCCACCGCAAGGCGTCAATTTGCTTTCAGTGAAAAGCGCTGATGACATGTTAGCTGCCTGTGAACAAAGCATGGCTTCGCCAGCTGATGTGTTCATTGGTGCCGCCGCCGTGGCAGACTTTAAAATGAAAACCGCCACAGACCAAAAAATGAAGAAGCAATCTGATACAGATGAAATGCAGCTCGTTTTGGTGAAAAACCCAGACATTATTGCCACACTATCAGAAAATAAACGTGCGAAAACCATGGTTGGGTTTGCCGCTGAAACACAAAATGTGATCGAATACGCGCAAGGTAAACTGGAGCGGAAAGGCTTAGACATCATTGTTGCCAACGATGTTTCTCGTTCGGATATTGGCTTCAATCAAGATGAAAATCAAGTCACTGTCATTACCAAAGAGCAAACATGGTCGCCAGAAAAAGCCGCGAAAAGCGAGCTAGGTAACCAGCTCGTCGAATTTATTTATAAGCACACTCAATCAATACGTTAAGCGTGGCTTACCTTAAACAAAGAATGAAGAGAATGAACCAATGAAACACCCTATTCAGTTAAAAATACTCAGCGATAAAATTGGCAATGAGATTCCATTACCAACCTATGCAACGGAAGGTTCAGCAGGCTTAGATTTGCGCGCCTGTCTTGATGCTGCCATTGATCTCGCTCCGGGTGAAACCACATTATTACCAACAGGTTTATCTATTTATATCCAAGATCCGAGCTTAGCAGCGACGATTCTCCCACGTTCTGGTTTGGGTCATAAACATGGCATCGTGCTAGGAAATTTGGTCGGTTTAATCGATTCCGATTACCAAGGCGAGTTAATGGTGTCTTGTTGGAACCGTGGCAATACAACTTTCACCATTGAGCCGGGTGAGCGAGTGGCGCAGTTAGTATTGCTGCCTGTTGTTCAAGCAGAATTTGATATTGTGACAGAATTTGAAAGCACTGAACGTGGTGAAGGTGGCTTTGGTCACACTGGTACAAAATAATATCAAATTACGAAATAGGTGAGTTTTTCTCATCTATTTCGCATCACTTTTTCAAATAACTCATTCATTCTCGCACACAAGAATCAAATTTGTTTTTTCGACCGCTAACTATGTAATTATATTACAAATTTCTGTAGTTAATCCGTTTAGATCACGCTATTATTTCCACCCTAAGTGGTTGCTTACACTCGTTGCCAGCCTTGACTGTCACCATTTTGACATCATAACCCACTAATTTATATATCGATGACACTCTCTTCTTTTACTGTAAGGGTTTACGGTAATGCATTTTGTCATCGAGCCAGTTTGTTCTTATTGATAGGAGTATGTAATACGTGCCTTTTTCTCGTGAGTCTGCTTTAGATGTTGCTAAGGTTTTAAGTGAATCACTGCCTTATATTCAACGCTTCGCTGGTAAAACATTGGTCATCAAGTACGGCGGCAACGCAATGACAGATGAATCTTTACAAGCAGGATTCGCACGAGACATAGTTTTAATGAAGGCCATTGGTATTAACCCTATCGTTGTTCATGGTGGCGGCCCACAAATTGGCGAGATGCTGACAAAGCTTAATATCGAATCAAAATTCATTAACGGCATGCGCGTTACAGACACAGCAACCATGGATGTTGTTGAAATGGTGCTTGGCGGCCAAGTAAACAAAGAGATCGTTAACTTGATTTGTGAAGCAGGCGGTAAAGCCATCGGCATCACAGGTAAAGATAGCCGCTTCGTAAAAGCCAAAAAGCTTTTTGTTAAACATCAAGCGGAAGGCATGACAGCACCAGAGCAAGTGGATATTGGTCATGTTGGTGAAGTGGCGAGCATTGATACAAGTTTCTTAAAATTATTCGAAAGCAGCGATCTTATTCCTGTTATTGCGCCAATCGGTGTGGACGACCAAGGCAACTCATACAATATCAATGCAGACCTTGTTGCAGGAAAAGTTGCGGAAGCAGTTGGTGCTGAAAAGCTAATGCTGTTGACCAACATCTCTGGCGTACAAGACAAGCAGGGCAATGTGTTAACTGGCCTAAGCACAGCTCAAGTTGATGCTTTAATTGCTGATGGCACAATTTACGGAGGTATGTTGCCGAAAATCAGTTGCGCTCTATCTGCTGTTAACTCAGGTGTCACAAGTGCTCACATTATTGATGGCCGAGTTCCGCATGCCACCTTACTGGAAATCTTTACAGATACTGGCGTTGGTACATTAATTTCCAACACCAAGTTAGTCGAATAAAGACCATCTACAAACTATACGAATAATACAGGTTAAAACTGGATACGACACATGAGCAATAAGAAGAATGATCGTCGCACACAGATTCTGCACGCACTTGCTCAAATGCTAGAGAGCAGCCCAGGTGCACGCATTACAACGGCCGCTTTAGCAAAGCAGGTTGGAGTTTCTGAGGCGGCACTTTATCGCCATTTTCCTAGCAAGGCTAAGATGTTCGAAGGCCTAATAGAGTTCATTGAAGAATCTCTATTCACCCGTATCAATCTTATTATTCAGAACGAAAGCGATGTTGTTGTACGCGTAGAAACTATACTCATGCTCATACTTGGCTTTGCAGAACAAAACCCAGGCATGTGTCGCTTGTTAACAGCAGATGCTCTAGCAGGTGAAACAGAGCGCTTACGAGTTCGTATTGCCCAAGTATTTGATCGTATTGAAACTCAGTTGAAGCAAGTTATTCGTGAAGCAGATTTAAAACAAGGTTTACGACCAGCAATGGGCGTAACGCCAAGTGCTAATTTTCTTGTTGCTATTATCGAAGGGAAAATTCGCCACTATGTACGCAGCGAATTTAAAGTAAAGCCAATGGATGTTTGGCAAGATCAATGGTCAATATTGGCACAAAATTTGATGATAAACCGCTAGGGCTTGAAGTCTCCTTTCAAACCCTAGATTTAGCACTAAATTAGATACCATATTCATGGCGATAGGCTTTAACTGCACCAAGATGTTCGGCAAATTCCGGTGCATCTTGTTCTGCTAAATACGCCATGATGTCATTTAAAGACACTATGCTGATGACAGGCATAGCGAAGTCTCGCTCGACTTCTTGAATGGCAGACAATTCACCTTGGCCTCGTTCTTGACGATCTAAGGCAATAAGAACACCAGCAGGAGTGGCATTGGCTTCTTGAATAATAGCCATTACTTCTCGGATAGCGGTTCCAGCGGTAATAACATCATCGATAATCATGATGTTGCCTTCTAATGGAGCCCCGACAAGAGAACCACCCTCACCGTGAGTCTTTGCTTCTTTGCGGTTGAATACGTATGGTGTATCCACATCATGGTGATCATAAAGCGCAACAGCAGTTGTTGTTGCCAAAGGAATGCCTTTGTAGGCAGGGCCAAATAAAACATCAAATGGAACATTTGCTTCCATTAGTGAGGCTGCGTAAAAGCGACCTAACTTTGCCAATGCTTGGCCAGAGCTAAATAAGCCAGCATTAAAGAAGTAAGGGCTTACGCGGCCTGATTTGAGAGTGAATTCGCCAAAACGCAAAACGTTTTGTTCAATAGCGAATTCGATAAAGTCTCTTTGGTAAGGTTTCATGCCAACTCCAGAAAGATAAATAATACACAACACAGCGTCGCCAAGATCGAGCGAAGCCATGCCAACTTTGGATAGACGCTAATATAACACACGGCTAGGAATTGTAGGGACCAGAAATGAAGGTCATCAGCCTTAATGTAAACGGTATAAGACAAGCAGCCGATCGCGGCTTTTTTGAATGGATGGTTCGTCAGAACCCAGATGTTGTATGTCTACAAGACATACAGACAGATGAACGCAGTTTAAATGACAGTGTTTTCTTTCCACCAGAGTTCAATACTTACTTTTTTGACTCAATGGAAAACCCAGATCAAGCAGGTGTTGCGATTTATTGCAAAACCATGCCTAAAGCCATTATGACAGGCATGGGTTTTACCGAATGTGATTTCGAAGGTCGTTTTATTCAAGCGGATTTCGATAAAGTAAGTATCGGTACTTTTTTAACACCTCATGGCTCGAATCATGAAGAAGCGTTACAAGAGCACAAATACCGCTTTATGGAAGGCTTCAAAAACCATTTAATAAAAACACGCCGTAAGCGTCGTGAATTTATTTTCTGTGGTACAGCCAATGTGGCGCGCTCACCAATTGATGTAAGTAGCTGGTTCGTTAATCAACGCAACTCTGGTTTCTTGCCAGAAGAACGTAAATGGATAAACGAGATCTTCAATGAAATGGAATATATTGATGCGTTTCGCCAAGTGAACAAACAAGACAAACAGTACACTTGGTGGCCGGATTACGAACGCGCTTGGAAATTAGATGAAGGTGGTCGTTTAGATTATCAAATCACCACTCCTGGTATCAAAAATTTGATTCAAGGCGGTAGCATTTACAAAGGTCAACGCTTCTCTGATCATGCTCCATTGATCATGGAATACAATATCGACTAGTCGCTTACAGGTTCAGCTTTGTCTGAAACTGTGAAGTGAACAAAAAGAAACCCCTCTCGGCATATGCCCAGTGGGGTTTCTTGTTTATACGATGTTTTTACTGCTCATCGGCCAAAGGTTTGAGTTTCACCTTTAACTTAAGCTGATGTATGCTTCCCGGCGCAATTTCATAGCCGTCAGTCAGAACATTCGCTGCTTCAACACAGACAAAACGACGATACTCTTCATCTTCCATATCTGTTCGTTTTTTAGCAAGCTCAGCACCAGGGTTCCATAAAACTGTGCTTTGGCTTCCTTCCGTCTGAATAACAATCTTACGATTGAAAACAGGATCTTGGATCTCACATTCATCTGGCGCAGATAAATACACTCGATCCATGCAATCACATGGAGTCACTACGCCTTCTTGCAACTTCTTCTCGCTGTTATCGAATTTATCAACATAAGTGATCTGATCTAAACCATGCACTTCTGCTGCTTTGTTATCAGCCACATTGAAATACGTATGTAAGGCTTCGCTGATTGGCATAGGTTTATCGGATAAGTTAGCTGCTGAGAAATTGATTCTGAAACCTTTGTTGGAGAATCGAAATACTTGTCTTAATTCAAAAGCATATGGCCACATTTCTTCGATTAAAGGATGATCTTCGGAAGCAAGGCGAATTACGATTTTCACATCGCCATTTTTGAAATGACCCGCTTCAATAAGTTCCCAGCGGAAATATCGAGCCAGACCATGCGCTGGGTAGTCATCATACTCTTCATTCACCCCAAACCAAGGCCAACATACTGGAACACCAAAATGACGACGTTCAAAACGTCCTTTTCCACCTAAGTTCTCAGATTGAAATAAAAGGTCCTCTTGACCAGTAGGAATAAAGCTCTCTAAATGCCCTCCCCATAACGCAATCGCTGCGCTAAAGCCGGGTTGATCAATAATGATCTCATCGCACTTTTTCAAGCTTGCTGGGCGAATTTCACCACCTAGCTCTTCCAACTCTTTTATCAGTCGGCCATTCATTAACAACTCCGTTAAATGTTTATTGTGAACACATATTAACTTCAGATAATACGATTACAATAGTTTGTAGTGATACTGACAATTCAACAAAACAGATAAGCCTATTTTTCATGAAATAAAACTTAACCTCATACTGTTTTTACACTATAAAACATGGAATATCGAAGTAACACTAGCAAACCGAAATAGCATGGGATACAGAATGCTTCTCGGTCGAGAAGCATTGAATGGGCACGTACTCATCGACCCTCAAGGTGAATGCCTGCTTGGCAATCACCTTTCTAACGAACTAGCCGACCTTTATAAAGCTCATAAAGCCTAATTCATGAACTGGCCTTATCTTATTTTGATAAGGCCTTAGTCAATCTCTGCAACCTTGCACTCGCAGTTGATAAAGCCGTTTTATTGACCGCAATATCCGTTACATCATAAACCACTAAACAAAGGTGCTTAATCGAGCCATCTGGCTCAGAGAGCGGCCTAATTGCCACATTCTGGTACATCTTGTCCGAAACACCTGTGATTGGTCGGTAGCTTTTAAAAGGAAATAAATTCGGCCTTTGCTCCCAAGAGATAAATATAGGCGTTTTTAAACCAAACACATTATCAAGCTTCTGGCGTAACCAGCTCGCATCTAAGTCTGGAAAAAGCGTTAATAATGATTGTTGCTTCGCAATAGAAGAACTCACGCCACTGTGATTTTCCATAAAGCTATTCCATAGCTGTATCTCATACTTTGTATTCAAAACAACAAGCCCTACATCAATATGATGGAGCATATCAAACATCCAATGAAAATCAGCTAACCCTTCTGACTCTTTCATTATTCATCCTCAGCCAAAAACGATAACAGATTCTCAAGCGTTGCTACTGAATCTTCGGTGAACAACAACATTAAGTCGCAATTTATTTGATAGTTTTCTACTTCATAGACGATCTCAACGGCCAAAGTGCGCTTCCAAGTCGTTTTCTTAGCATTAATAAGGTCTTTAATTTTAACGTGTTGCCCCAGTAAAGCTGGGTGACTATGGCTGAAATCAATGTTCAACTGTTTGCCAATGGCTTGCATAAAAGGACCAACAAGAACAGAAGAAACATCCATCAAAAGTTCAGTTTCTAACTCTCTTGTAATCTCCTCCCTTACGCCCAGCAATTCCGCCATATCGGGAAAGCTCGAATCACTAAAAATAAGCAATGCTTCAAACGCGATACCAGAACCAACAAAACCTTGAGATACCGCAGAGCAACTGTCCTCTTTAACACTGTAATCCAGCGCCATTTGAAGCTCACCTACTTCAAGGATGTTTACTTTAGGTACAGGTAGTTTGATAAAAACATTCAGCATATTGGCCAAAACACTAGCCGCACGCCCCATAGCAACATTCGAAACTTCTTGTAAACAGTCATTAAGAGAAAACTGTTCTGCCGCAGTAACGGCATGAGCATTCGTTTGGCTCTCGTTTTGACTTGAGGAAAAAAGCCCTAAAGAAATAAGTAAGGCGCGAAGTTCGTCCGCCTCAGCAGGTTTTTTATGGAATGCCACCGCCCCCATGTTTTTCACCCGCTCGATCGCTTTTGGCTGAACATCGCCGGAGACAACAATAACAGCAGGAGATTGAGTAAAAGATTGAAGCGCTTCGAGCGTTTCATAGCCGTCTTTTACTGGCATATTCAAATCTAAAAATAAAATATCAAATACAGAAGACGATAAAATGCCTAAGGCTTCTTGGCCATGTTCTGCATACTCAACTTCGACATCCCAATCCGTTGGCAAAATTCTAGTTAGCTGTTTTCTCGCGATGTTTGAATCATCGCATATCAGCACTCGTGTACTCATTACTGCCTCTTAATATTAGAGTGTTTCTAACGTGTACTATGACATCCCACATGGCTTCACTAAAGTGACAAAAGTGTTACTTAGCGTAAAGTTTCATTACTTTAGTATAGTATACACTTGTATTTTTACCTTACACCACAGAATCAAACGTAAGAAAGCAACGCGACAGACACCAGCCTTTCATCGTATTTATTAGGTTTCGTACTAATAAGTGAGGTTTTTATAACAGTAATACCAAATCGATCCAGCTCTTCAATATCGACAAAACCGTAATCATAAACATCATCTAATAGAAGATAATCCAATGCAGAAAAACTTGGCTTTTCTTCACCTAAATCCGCTAATACAGTGTGGACTAGGCGCTTTACCCTTTCCATCAACGACAAGCCTTGCTGTTCGGGGTCGACGCCCAAATTAGGCAAATACACTTTAGGATTCGGATTCTGGCAGATAGCACGACCAACGCCTTCCGATAACAAGTTCGCCAAAAGGCTACTGTAATAACTGCCAGGTGGATAACAAATCAAATCTGCGCTTTCTATGGCATCTTTGCGGTCATCTGCTATGAGTTGATTAATGGGAGAAACCGCTCGCAAACCGCGATTTAGCCACATTTTTTTGATTGGACTGGATAATACCTCCGTTTCTTTCCCTGTAATATTATGCTGACCTAACACAACTTGCCCATTTTCCAATTCCACACCAAGATGAAAGCTTGCATCCACAGTGGTTTTTACATCGCCCAATGTTTTCACCAAACGAGAAAACAAGAACACGATAGGATCAAGTTGCTGAAAGTTATTTAAGTAACCACCAGCAATAATTAGATTACCAATGCTTGCACCTCTCAGATCGAAACTTTCATTAATTCGAGCCTGAGTCACCGCTAATTGCGCCTGAATAAGCGCCTTCATTGGATTAGGAATACTCTCAATTAAAGGGTGCTGCCCAGAAACGAGCTGCTGCAATTGTGTTTTGAGCGCTTCAGGAGAGTCATTTTGACTTAGCCTGTATGTAAATAAAGCATACACTTCAGGCTGCCCCATGACCGTTTCATCAGCTAGCGCCATTAATCGACTGCGTAAATCACCTACCGCGGGGATATCAAACTCAGCTCGCAAACGCGCAGAGCTGCCACCAGAATCAAATGGTGTAACAAGATGAATAGAATGATGCGTGTATTCTTTAAACACTCGGCTGATTTTATTCAATGCCGAACCGCCGCTAAAGAAAAGCACTTTCGGCCCTTGCTCAGGCAAGGTTTGATAACGATGGACACGAATAAGATCAGGCATTGTCATTCGACGAAAAATGCGCAAAGAGTCCACCATAAAAAAGCCTCATTTAGAAAATTCACAATTGGAGCAAAACGCTCTATTAGAACCCAACAAACATTATAAACCTATTATCTCTTTAAAAACCGCCACGACTCGACAATACTATTTTCGCAAGTTCAGCAAAGCCCAAACCTCCAGGTTGAGTGGTTTGATAACGTGGAATATATTTCATTGATGAAAGGTGCTGTTCAATATTGGCCACCCCAACACTGAGCGGAAAACGCGCAAACATACTTTCATCATTTGGGGCATCGCCAACATACAAAACTTGCGCCTGCTGTTCCTGCTCATTTAAGCCATATATTTGGCTTAATACACGTTGCGCCATGGAAAATTTATCGTAACCTTTAGAGCACACATTGATGTGAATTGAGCTGGCTTTTGCATTCAAACCAAGGGCAATCAATTCTGCGAGGAAAGCGTCTTTTTCTGCTACTGCTGGCGGGCTTACATCTTGTGCGTAATCAATAGCCACGTCTGTTATCCGATAAGACTGATCTCTTGCCAAACGCAACCTAGGATACTTAACCAGTAGCAAATTTACTTGTTCGAGCAAGCGAACTTGTTCATCACGCATAACAGCCTCTTCACGCCAGAACGCATAAGAAAGGTGTTTCTGTTCAGTTTTGCCAATAAAACAGGCTCCGCCTTCCGTGATTACTCCCTCAACCGGCAATGCGCGAGCTATCATGTCAGACCAACCTGCGCAGCCTCCTGTAACAGGGATAACCTTAATACCATTTGCTTCTAATGTCGCTAAAGCTTGTAGGGTTTCAACGGGTAACATCCCTTCCCATGTAAGGGTGTCATCAAAGTCCGTTAGAATAAAACGCAGTCCATGACAATCGTTCACAGTAAGATCTGACAAAGCTGAAATAAGCATTAACCACCTTATGAGCCAAGTTGAATTTTAACACCTTGAGTGGTGAGTAAATGAATTTGAGTTTCTGTAAGCGAATCCGTAAAGAGGTAATCAATTTTGGAGAATGTCTGAACTCTCGCCATCGCTTTCCGTCCCCATTTATGCTGATCCGCAACCAATAAGCTGTGGCGGCTTTGCTCAACTAAAACACGACTAACAGCAGCCTCTTCGGGATCGAAATCCAATATTCCCTGCTCTTCATCCATACCACCGCAACCCAATACACCATAATCAAAATAATATTGCTTTAAACCAGACAAAGTCTCTTCGCCAACTAAGTCATGATGACGATGGCGCAATTTACCGGCTAACACACGCACGCGTATTTCTGGATAATGTCCAAAAATTCCTGCGACTGTGAGGTTATTAGTGAATACCTGTAAGTTTTTATGGGATACCAGCGCTTTGGCCACATATTCAACCGTGGTACCTATTCCTAAAAATACAGACGCGCCATCAGGAATCATCTCTGCGACCTGACCAGCAATCCAAAACTTGGCCTCACTGTTCAAAAACTGCCGATGATCAAAAGGAAGGTTTTCTGTACTCGACACAGGCGCAATACCGCCATGTGTTCGACGCACTAAATGACGCTCTGCTAATTGATTGATATCCTTACGGATAGTTTGGGAGGACACGTTAAATCGTGCCACCATTTCTTCAACTAACAGAGCATCTTCTTGTTGCACCCAGTTTAGTATCTGGTTCTGTCGCTCATTTAAACTCACAAAAAGACCTTATTTATTCAGACAAAAATGCAAACTTACTTGGATCATCTGTAATAACTGCATCCATTCCCCACGCCCAATGGAACTCCACTGCTTGAGGGTCATTTGCCGTATAACAAAGTAATTTATAGCCTGCCGCTTTCACTGCTTTGGCGCGCGCTTCTGTTAATCTGGAGTAGTCACAATTCAAACTGTAGGCTTGAATACTCTCCAATTCTTCCTGCCAATTGTCTGGAATATCTTCATAAAGCTGAGCTAAATGTCGATCACCATCGATGCCATAACTCATCTGCAAAGCTGCATGATTAAAACTAGAAATCATCAGCTTATTATTATCGACCCAATGCGTTTTCAACACTTCCATCACCGCAGGAACGATCGTTTCGACATCTGCGCCATCGTGTTTGATCTCAAGATTTAAGCCCAATTCCAAAGACTGAATACATTCTAATGCCTCTAAAAGTGTTGGCACTTTTTCACCTGCAAAATCGGCTGAGAATTTCGTACCGGCATCTAAGCCAATCACATAATTAAGCTGTGCGTCACGGGTGACGCCTTCGCCATTTGTACAACGTTCAAGCGTGTCATCATGGAAAATGACAAGGCCACCCTCGGCAATCAAATACACATCAATTTCAACCCAAGTCGCACCTGCAGCGGCGGCCGCACGAATTGAAGATAAGGTATTTTCAGGCGCAAGTAACGCCGCACCTCGATGCCCCATAACTTTTGTATTCAATATCTCAGTGTTTGAGCTTTTGTCTTTTTGCATCTAAATTTCACAGCCTCTGTTGGTTTACTGCATCAAATAAGTGCCAATGTTTAACAGGAGCTTTTAACCACATAAGGCTATTTATCTTAGGCAAATGAGGCCCAGATAACCGAACGACAAAAGCTTCTCCCCGTTTTGATCCGTCATCCAATATGCCATGAATTAACGTCTCCGCACCAAGGGATTCTACCGCTTGAACACGCAAAGCGAAATCAGCATTTTGCTCATCTACCATTTCCAAATGCTCAGGACGAATTCCCCATATAACGCCGCCGCGATAATCATGGGAGAGCGTCAAGGTAAGAGACTCGGACAGTTTCAACCCTTGCTCAGCCAAATTAGCAGGAAGAAGGTTCATTGCGGGCGAACCAATGAAAGACGCGACAAAAGGCGTAGCAGGTTTGTTATACAAATCCATTGGTGTTCCAATTTGTTCCGCCTTGCCTTTATTTAAGACAACCAAACGATCTGCCAAAGTCATGGCTTCCACTTGGTCATGGGTAACATACAGTGTGGTGGTACCTAATTTTCGCTGTAGTTGACGTATTTCAACACGCATTTGAACCCGAAGCTTTGCATCCAAATTAGACAAAGGTTCATCAAACAAAAAGACTTTTGGGTCTCGTACCATCGCCCTTCCCATAGCGACTCGCTGACGTTGACCGCCAGATAACTGACCCGGTTTACGTTGCAGTAAATCTGTCAGACCTAGCATTTCAGCCACGTCAGTAACTTTTTGCTCAATAAGCTCTTTTGATACTTTGCGGTTCTTCAAACCATAAGCCATGTTGTTATAAACCGTCATATGCGGATACAAGGCGTAGTTCTGAAATACCATAGCGATGTCTCGCTCAGCGGGCTCTTTTTCATTCATTCGTTCGCCACGAATGCGCAATTCACCATCAGAAATGCTTTCTAAACCTGCCACCATACGCAACAAAGTTGATTTACCACAGCCAGATGGGCCAACAAGAACAATAAGCTCACCTTCTTCAATCGTTAGATCAACACTTGGAATAGCGTGATAACCATTAGGATACGTTTTACCAATCTTCTCTAAAATAACATCCGTCATCACTACTTCTCCGCGTCCACTAGACCTTTAACAAATAATTTTTGCATACCAATAACCACAGCGACTGGGGGCAACATGGCAAGCAAGGTGGTTGCCATTATAAGATTCCACTCAATATCGCCATCGGTCACAGACAACATGCGCTTTATACTCATCACTAAGGTGTAATAAGCATCGTCTGTTGTAATCAACAAAGGCCACAAATACTGGTTCCAACCAAAAATAAACAAAATGACAAACAAGGCCGCAATATTCGTGCGCGATAACGGCAGCAAGATATCAAAGAAAAAACGAAATGGGCCTGCACCATCAATACGAGCCGCTTCCACTAGCTCACCGGGAATGCTTAAAAAACATTGTCTGAACAGAAATGTCGCCGTTGCACTGGCAATCAATGGCAAGGTCAACCCAGTGTAGCTGTTCAATAACCCAAGATTTGCGATCACCTCATACGTTGGCACAATGCGAACCTCAACAGGCAGCATCAGCGTCATGAAAATAATCCAAAAGCACAAATTACGAAAAGGAAAGCGAAAGAAAACAATGGCATAGGCAGACAGGAGTGAAATGGCAATTTTGCCAAAAGTAATGCCTAACGCCATAATCAAAGAGTTCAACATCATGAAAAACACAGGTGTATCAATGCCGTTACCGGCTTTTTCAAACAACACCGTATTCCATGTTTCTGCTCCAGTATCACCAAACCACAATGGAATATGGCCAACACCAAATGCAGAAGCAGGGTGTGTCGAAGCAACCAACGCCATCCATACCGGTAGTGCCACCAAAGCAATGCCTAATATTAGCGTTGCATGACTAACAAACGTTAGCCAAGGTCTATTTTCTATCATGAGTACTGCACCTTGCGTTCAATATATCGGAACTGGATCACTGTCATGATGCCAACAATGCCCATCAACACCACAGACTGCGCCGCAGAACCACCAAGATCCAAACCGACAAAACCGTCTTCGAATACCTTGTACACCAAAATATTTGTGCTCTGCCCTGGGCCACCATTAGTCGTTGCATCGATAACACCAAAGGTTTCAAAAAAGGCATACACAAGATTCACAACTAAGAGGAAAAACGCTGTTGGAGACAACAAAGGAAAGACAATCGTCCAGAAACGCTTAAACGGGCTAGCACCATCAATAGATGCCGCTTCAATCAGCGATCGAGGCACAGCCTGCAAACCGGCTAGGAAAAATAAAAAGTTATAACTGATTTGTTTCCATGTAGACGCAATAACCACTAAGAGCATTGCCTGACTGCCATCCAAATAATGGTTCCAATCCACGCCTATCGACTCTAGCCATAACGCAATAGGCCCCATACTTGGGTCAAACAAAATCCACCAAAGCACACCAGCTAATGCAGGCGCTACCGCATAAGGCCAAATTAATAAGGTTTGATAGGTCAACTTTGCACGGATCACACGATCCGCCATCACCGCCAACAATAAGGCGACCGACATACCTAAAATGGCCACAGAAAAACTAAACACTAAAGTTGTTAAAATCGATTCGTAATAAAGAGGATCAGTAAAAAGCTCAATGAAGTTTTCTAAGCCAACAAACTCTCGGCTCAAGCCAAACGCATCCTCTTGGTAAAACGCTTGCTCTAATGCTTGCCCTGCAGGCCATAAGAAAAAAATCGCGGTAATCAAAAGCTGAGGCAAAAGTAATAACCAAGGTAGGCCTTTTTGAGGGAAAGTAACCGTCATAAACACACCCGAAAAGTAAATAAGAGACAGACAAAAAAATGCCTTCTTCATTACTCAATAAAAATCGAGAACGAAGAAGGCCTTCATTATTTAGTTATTTGCTTTCTCGAACTTACGAAGCAAAGCATTACCACGCTTCACTGCGTTATCTAAAGCCGCTTGAGCTTTCACCTCACCGCTCCAAACAGACTCTAATGCTTCATCGATCACCGCACGGATTTGAACAAAGTTACCCAAACGTAAACCTTTTGTATTAGCCGTTGGTGTACCAGTCGTCATTTGAGTCACACCCGTTTCTGTACCGACATTTGCATCGTAGAAACCTTGGCCTTTCGTCAAATTATAAGCGGCTTTCGTTATTGGAAGGTAACCAGAGAATTGATGCCAATCTGCTTGAACAGAAGCACGAGATAAATAACTTAAAAAGGAAGCCACACCTTTATATTCTTCTTTTGAATGTCCTTGCAGAACCCATAAAGAAGCGCCGCCAATGATGGTGTTAGAAGGTTGTTGTACCTTGCCTTCCCAGTAAGGAAGCTCCGCAACACCAAAATCAAATTTTGCATTACGTTTAATGCCCGCATAACCTGCAGATGACTCAGTAAACATCGCACACTCTTCGCTGTAGAATTTCGCAGCGCCGTCATTTGTACGACCAGAATAACTGAAAATACCGTTTTGCTGCCATTCGCCCATTTTCTCAACATGAGCAACTTGTAACGGTCCATTAAAAGTTAACTCTGTATCGAAGCCACCGAAACCATTACTCTTTGAAGCAAAAGGCACATTATGACGTGAACTCATATTTTCTAAATGCACCCAAGATTGCCAAGAGGTTGTAAAACCACAAGTCACACCAGATTGTTGCAACTTCTTCGCTGTTGATTCTACTTCTTGCCATGTTTTAGGAACTTGAGTGATACCCGCTTTTTTGAATAAATCTTTGTTGTAATACAGAACAGGTGTGGAACTGTTAAATGGCATCGACAACATTTTACCTTCGTTGCTGGTGTAATAACCGGTTACCGCACTTAAATAAGCGCTTTCATCAAAAGACTGGCCTGACTCACGCATTAGCTGATGCACAGGATAAATAGCACCTTTCGCAGACATCATACTCGCTGTACCCACCTCGAAAACCTGAACAATCGCAGGTTGCTGTTTCGCGCGAAACGCAGCAATGGCCGATGTCATAGTTTCCGTATAATTGCCTTTATAGACAGGTTTTACATGGTAGGCATCTTGTGAATCATTAAAGCCTTGAGCAATCTCATTAACTTTTTCACCATTGGCACCACCCATTGCGTGCCACCATTCAACTTCTGTGGCTGCAGAAACTGAGCCCGCAATAGACAAACCAATAACCACTGACGCTAGTTTAAAATTATGCATTTCTGTGTTCCTCACAATGAGCTTTTATTAGAAAAGAAGGAACGACTGTAAATAGAAAATATTTCAATTTGATGATGATTAGGTTTCATTTGAAATACAATTAAACTCAAATGAAATCAATTAAATGAAACTCGCTGAAAGGAAGCAAAAGATAAAAAAGAAACTCGATCCCTTACGAAGAAGGTGAAAACCCTTGTTTCAAAGCCGATATCAAATTATCAAACTCATTCTTCAAGTTATCATTCACTTGAAAAGAAATACTATGTCCCTCTTCGAACGTGATTTCAATTTCTCTAATAAGTTGGTAAAACTTATGGCCAGAGACTTCTAAACCTTCACCTCTTAGCCTGTGCGCAAAATCATCAAGGCCTCCCAACCTTGAGACACAAACGTTTCTTGAAAGCGTTCAAATAACGACGTCTCCTCTAAAGTGGCAGCCTCGCCAAAAAAACGTGATGAACTGATAGATAAGCTGATATAAATCGACGCGCATATTGTTTACGAAGAGTTATATAGTATATGCTCCCTAAACCCGCTATCCAAGAGAGAGCATTCAAAAGAAAAGAATGTGCTTCTTTAAACAAATTTCAGGCAAAAAAAAACCTGCTATAAAAGCAGGTTTCTTTAATATGGTGCCCAGAGACGGAATCGAACCGCCGACACGAGGATTTTCAATCCTCTGCTCTACCGACTGAGCTATCTGGGCAAGTGGGGCGTATTATAGAGAAACCTTTTTACGGGTCAACAGTTTTTTGAAAAAAAATTAAAAACTTAGTTTCTTCCGCTCCTCTGGTATTATCTCTCTAATATCAAGGAGATAAAACTTATGCTTCATATCGTACTTTACCAACCAGAAATCCCACCCAATACAGGCAATGTCATCCGCCTGTGTGCTAACACAGGTTACCATTTACATTTAATCGAACCTTTTGGGTTTGATCTTGATGATAAAAAGCTACGCAGAGCCGGTCTTGATTATCATGAGTTTACTCGGTTAAAACGTTACCCTGACTTTCAAGCATTCATTGATCAGAATGACATAGGCACAGTATACGCTCTAACAACCAAAGGTAGCAGAACACATAGCGAAGCGAACTTTGTTGAAAATGATGTATTGGTTTTTGGACCAGAAACTCGTGGCTTGCCTGCTGAATTCATCGAGGCGCTACCACTTCCTCAAAGACTACGTTTGCCAATGCAAGCAAACTCTCGCAGTTTAAACTTATCCAATACGGTTGCCGTCATGGTTTATGAGTCTTGGAGACAACTTGGTTACGCTATGCCAGCAGAATAATACACTGAGGTAAAATGAACGCTCTTTCACTGTTTTTAAAACGAAAAAAAAGTCGTCTGACATTTCGCGATAAAGTGCATTTACATGAATCTACCGATTTAAAAAAGCGCTTCCTGCTCTTAATTGGCGTCATTGCTTTGCATAGCTTAGCCATGGTGTTTTTTGAAGACTTAAATTGGTGGCAAGCTTTTTGGCTAACCATGACATCTGCAAGCACCACAGGTTATGGAGATATTTCAGCCGCAACTTTTTGGGGGCAGTTCTCAACCATCTTATTAATTTATGGCATGGGAATAACCTTACTTGCACAGATTGCCAGTGATTATGTGGAACTCAGGCTAATAAAGAAAGAAATGCGCGTAAAAGGCGTTATAAGGTGGAATGAAATGCAAAACCATATACTGATTATCAATACTCCAAAATATGACTCTGAGCGCTATCTAGGGCTTTTGGTGAGCCAAATTACACAAACGCCTGAACTTGCCGACGCTCCTATTCAGATTCTTACCACAGCCTTTCCTGAAGGTTTACCGTTAGAATTGAGGTCTCAAGGTGTGGTTCATCACACTGGAGATGCATTAAGCGATGGTATGCTTTTAGCGGCTGGAGCCGATAAAGCGAAGTACATCATTGTTTTATCACCAGATGCTCAGGACAGTCTCAGCGACAGCTTAACCTTTGATGTTTTGCACCGCATTCAAGCTCTACAGCCTTCGGCTTTTATTATGGCGGAAGCCATTAATGACTCGAATCGACCTCGCTTTAAAAGCGCAGGGGCAAATGCTGTTATTCGTCCGGTAAGAGCTTACCCTGAAATGCTAGTACGCTCTTTAATGGCGCCTGGCACAGAGCAAGTGTTGGAAGATTTATTTCGCCATCAAGGAGACCACACCATTCGCTTAAACATTCAGCTTACGAATGTTACTTGGGCGAAAGTCGTGACAACCTTGATTCAAAAAGACATTGGAACTGCGCTAGGCTACATACAAGAAAGTGGTGACGTTGTAACGCACCCTCAGACTCATGCAGTCATCAATGCAACAGGATTAATCGTGCTGATAAATGACGACCAAGCCATTCCGTCGCTGGATGAAATAGGGAAGTTATTCTAAGGCGAGTATTCAGCTCAAAGTATAATGATGGGCTTGAGATTACTTATTTTGTAACTTAAGCCCTATCACTTCTATTTGATTGCCTTTCATTTCACGAATCGTCAGGCGCTGGTTACCAAACCTAGCTCTATCACCTACCACAAGAGACTTACCAAGTTGTTGTTTTAACAACTCAGCAGCGGTATCGTTTTCACTAATTCCTTCCAATGAAACACCATACACCTTGGCGAGATCCAGTAGTGACGCATCGCCACGAATGGCAAACTCGCCAAAGAAGTTCTGCAGCAGGAATGATCCTGAGGATTGTTGTGAGAATATTTGCGCCACATCATTCACATCCTCTGGATGTAAAAGCATCCAGATTCTATCGCCTGATTTAAGCGCTGTTTCAGTATTCACGACAATCGGTTTCTGGTCTCGAACCAAAGCCACCAGCTGAGGCGTAGAAACCGTCTCACTAGGAACGTTTTGAACAATTGCCGCAGGAATACGAATCGATTCCGCTTGCACCAAAAATTCGTAAAGTTCTAATGTGTGGTGAGAATTCACATCGTCGATTAAAGAGAAACGTGTTGTCGGCGCGGGCGCCGGAGGAACAACAACTTTTAGCCAACGGGCCATCCAAGGCACAGTAGAGCCCTGCAACAACAAAGAAATCAGCACTACGGTGAAAGTGATTTCAAACAAGAGCTCTGCATTGGTGAGGCCTGCGATGACAGGGTAAAGTGCTAATACAATCGGAACCGCGCCGCGCAACCCAACCCAACTAATATAAAGACGCTCAGGCCAACGAAAATCAAACGGCAACAAACAAATAATCACAGCAACAGGACGAGCGATAAAAATAAGAAAAGCAGCTATCGCAACGGCTTCAAAACCATGCGTCAACAAACTCGACGGCGCAACCAAAAGCCCTAATAGCAAGAACATACCTGCCTGAGCCAACCAAGCCAAACCATCCATCACTTGAGATATAGCCTCAAGCTGCTTGATACGACCATTTCCAACCGTTAACCCGACAAGGTAAACAGCAAGGAAACCACTACCACCAACAATGTTAACGCCGGAGAAAACGGCAAGCCCGAAGGAGATAATCAGTAGCGCGTACAAACCTTCTACTAAAGGCACTTTACGCAGTACAAGCAATAATAGTTTCCCACCCAACAAACCAACAATGCCACCGATCGCGAACTGCTGAAGCATTTGACCTAAAAACACCAAAACACTTAAGTGATCCGTACTTTGTAGCAAGCCTGTTAGCATCACCACCAACAAAATTGCCATTGGATCATTGGCGCCAGATTCGATCTCTAGCGTACCACCAACACGTTCATTAAGGCTCACTCCGCTGTTACGCAGTAAATTAAATACTGCTGCCGCATCAGTAGAGCCAACAATGGCACCGAGCAATAAGCCGTAGATAAGTTTGACGTCAAGCAACCAAGCAGCAAAAGAGCCTACCGCTGCTGTGGTGAAGACAACACCTAATGTCGCAAGGGAAAAAGAGGGCCACAAGGCCACACGAAAGGTACTGGTTTTGGTACGCATACCACCATCAAGAAGGATGATAGCAAGAGCAAGATTACCAACAAAAAAAGCAAGATTTGGGTTGTCAAAAGCCAGTCGACCAATACCCTCTTCGCCTGCTAACATCCCCATTCCGAGGAAAACAAGTAACAAGGGCAGACCAACACGAACAGTTAAAGAGCTGGCTAAAATGCTAACCAGTAGCAATATGCCTGCTAAAAAGATAAATCCATTTGTGTCGATAGTAGCAATAACCTCTAACTAAAGTTGTCCGGTAAGCGTTAAGTACTTTTCCATCAGTTGCTCTTCACTTTCTTTGTAGTTTGGGTCCAGAGGAATACAATCTACTGGGCAAACCTGCTGACATTGAGGTTCATCAAAATGCCCTACGCATTCAGTACACTTTGCTGGTTCAATCACATAGATTTCTTCACCTTGAGAAATCGCCTCATTTGGGCACTCAGGCTCACAAACATCACAGTTTATGCATTCATCTGTAATAATAAGAGACACTTTTCTCTCCTAACAAAAACACTATGTAGTAGAACCAAAAAATTTAAATCGTTTGAAAGTGCTCTTGCAAAACGCGCTTAACTTCTGGATTTACAAATTGACTAAAGTCACCATTTAAAGACGCGATTTCTCTTACTAATGTTGATGATATGTAAGAGTGCTTCTCTGATGGTGTCAGGAAAATACTTTCCACATCTGGCGCAATCGCTCTATTCATATTCGCCAGCTGGAACTCGTATTCAAAGTCAGAAACCGCACGCAAACCTCGAATCACCACTTTGGCATTCACAGAGCGCGTAAACTCAGTTAATAAGTTATCAAAGCCCATTACTTGTACATTCGGCAAATGCCCTAATACATGTTTAGCTAATGATATACGCATCTCATGTGATAATGCTGGGCGCTTTTTTGGGCTAGCAGCAACCGCTACGATAACTTGATCGAAAAGCTTTGATGCTCGTTCAACCAAATCCGTGTGGCCATTTGTAATCGGGTCAAATGTCCCCGGATAAACCGAAATCGTACTCATGGTTTTCATCCAAATTTAGTAAGGGATAATGAGAAAGAGCAACCAAAATCGTCATAATAATTCACTCTCGTTCTCGTTTTAGGGGTCGCATCATATAGGAATACGCCCTTATTCTCAATTCACCAAACAATATCGATTGTCTAACTTATATTCAAGATTATAGGGCGCTCTCTTTATAAGCTGTAGGGCCCTAATATTTGCTTAAGAAAAGAAATCGTTAAAAATATAAAGATAGGCGATAAATCCAAACCACCCAAGGTAGGAATTACTCGCTGGCACGCTCGATATAGAGGTGCCGTAATCTGTCCAACCAACATAGCACCAGGATGACTTGCACCAGGAGCAACCCAGCTCAAGATCACAGAAATCAGCATGGCCCAGAAATACAGATCCAACAAATGATAAAAAGTGCCCGCGATGGTGTAAATCGCATAACCTGCTGGAGAGAGTGAAACACCTTTAATAAGCACAACCAAAGCTACTGTTAGAAGTTGCACCGCAAACGCCAATACAAGGGAAGCAGTATCCAAGCGACCAATAGCTGGTATGATTTTGCGTAATGGCAATATCAGCGGACTCGTTGCTCTAACCACACCTTGGCTAATAGGGTTATAAAAGTCTGCTCGCGTCAGTTGAAGCACTAAACGCAATAACACAATAAACAAGTAAAGGTTACATATCACCTTCACCAACATAGTAAATGGGTCTGAATACATTCTATTTATTCCTCACTATTATTCCGAACAGAAAAGTCTCTCGACATTTCTTTTGATCTATTCGCGCAAGCTGTCATGGCATCAGCCACTATTTTATCTATATTCGATGCTTCAAAAGACAATAAAGCTTGTTCTGTTGTGCCATTTGGCGACGTAATGTTTTTACGCAACTCCTCAATCGGTTCTGGTAATTCCACCATCATACGCGCAGCACCTAACATGGCGTGACTCGCTAATTCACGACTGACGTCTTCATCCATGCCTTGTTCTTTTGCTTCTTTGATCATAGCCTCAAGAAATAAAAAGAAATACGCAGGTGCACTACCCGATAGGCTTGTGACTGTATGCATGTGCTCTTCTTGTTCGACCCACACAGAATTGCCAACGCTTGAGAACAATTCAGTTACCCAATGCTTTTGCTCATCAGTAATGTGCTCATTGGCAATCAGACCTGTCATACCAGCACCTAACTGCGAAGGCGTGTTTGGCATACTACGAACAACAGCAACAGGCTTACCAAGCCAGTGTGACAAAGCATTCAGCTCTATTCCCGCCGCGACCGACACAAACAACTGATCACCACGAACATACGGAGAAAACTCCTCAACGACCGTTTGCACTTGCGCAGGTTTAACACACAACACAACGACATCAGCGTCATTAACGGCCGAATCATTATCAGCCAACATGGTGATGCCATATTGTTCATTATAATAGTCTCTTTTTTCTGGCGTTCTTGATGTCCCTATAATTTTGTCAGCAGGGTAACCACTCGCAAGCATGCCACTAAAAATTGCTCTTGCCATGTTTCCCACGCCGATGAAAGCAATGCTAGGTGTCATGTGTCATCCTATTATTAATCTGAGCTCGTACGCCCATTAAAAGTCAATATTATACGTTGTCATTGCGCTGATTAGTTGAGTAATCTCGTTCACCAAAGATCGCTGTTCCCACTCGAACCATAGTGCTCCCGGATTCAATAGCAGCGGCTAAATCGCCAGACATCCCAATAGATAGAGTGTCTATCATGCTATCTTCTTTAGATAATTCAAGGAATGCATGGGACAAGGGAACATAAACAGCACACTGAGCTTGATGACTGTCTTGCGGTGCTGGAATGGCCATCAAACCTCTAAGACGTAGATTAGGCAATTCCTTAATTAACGCAACCATATCATCTAATTGCTCTAAAAGAATTCCAGACTTACTTTCTTCGCCGCTTATGTTTACTTGAATACACACATTAAGCGGCGGTAAGTTTTCTGGGCGTTGCTCATTTAAACGCAGGGCAATCTTTTCGCGATCAATAGAGTGAACCCAATCCATTGTTTCTGCGACTTGGCGGGATTTATTAGACTGAATTGGGCCGATGAAGTGCCACTCAATATCAGAGAGATGTGAAAGCGCATGAAATTTATCAACTGCTTCCTGCACATAGTTCTCACCAAAAGCTCGTTGACCTGCAGTATAAGCCGTTTCTAAAGATGAAACAGGCTTTGTTTTACTCACTGCCAGCAAACGAACACTACCTTGTTGGCGACTTGTTTGACTCTCTGCTTGCTGAATTTGTTGCAAAATTAAAGTCAGTTTTTTTTTAATACTTTCCACGTCACTATTCGTCACTTCAACCACCATTGCACCTCAGTTTTATTTTTAGCGGGTTTATTTAGTTTTAAACAAACCTACTAAAAAGCATATGTTGCGCATCATAGCACTATTTTAAATGGCAGAAGAAACACCTACAGAGAGTAGCACTCTGAACTGGATTTATAGAAAGCATCATGGAATTCCAAGCGATAACCGGACGTGTTTCCGAGAGAATAAGCAGCTGAAGAGGCGGCTTTATGAAGTAACTCTAAAGTCGAGTGTTCAGGATAAAAAGCAATACCGATGGCTAAGCCAGCTCGCATAAGTCTATTACTCGAGCATTCCGCTTTTTTCAGGGAATCCAATACTTTTTGAGCCACTACTTCAGCATCTTCTAAATGCTGAATACGGATTCCCATAACAAACTCACGTTCATCATAATGTGCAATAAGATCGTTATCTCGCACGGAATCTGACATCACATCAGCCAGTTCTTTCAACTCACTCATATCGATTTTTATATCTTGAAGTAAGTGGAGAGATAACAAAGCCGCACGCTGAAAATGACGACGAGAATCTTTTAAAACCATGCCAAAACTGTCATCAAAGCTATAACGTCTTAGTAAACTGGTATTAGGGTCTCTGTGGTTGTTTTCCAACAATAAGAAATCCGCTTTTGCACGTTCAAAGGCCGCGTTCAGCCAGGAAGCGTAAGAATCTAACGCTAATTCCATTAAATTATTGGCAACCGATGGATTGTCTTCCTGAAAAGACAGCATCAAATAAATGGAGCCTTGTCCATCAGAAACACTGACCATAGAAACACTTGTGAAAGCATGCTTGCTTAAAAAGGGCTGCCACTTTTTCCAACCCAATGCTTGTTGAATATTCACATCGTGCTGCTTTGGTCGTGAGGAGGTTGCTGCGAAAGAAAGAAGATCTTGAGGAATAACCGATAGCAAACCATTACTTGATGGCAAATCAGCATTAATCGAATCGGTAAATTGCAAACGCCACTGCAAACAGTCTTTATCTGAGACTAAAAACAAGCAATAAGTGTTAGACAACAGCGCTTGCAATTTACTTTTGAAACGGTTTAAAAGTGCATTTAAAGGTGCACCTTTAGATATGACCTCAAGTATTTTAGGTACGTCGCCGTATAACTTTTTTATAAAGTCCCTTTCTTTTTCTACATTCGCTAATCGAGATTGCAATATTTGCTGCTCTTTTAACGATGAGTTTGAAGTGTCCGTAGCCATAAAAAAATTAAAACCATACCATTCACAATGTAATTTAGAGTAACGCGCTAACATAAAAAGTAAAGAGCTAGTAAAACCAAACGAGAAAAAACCTTACTTTACTTGAAAAAAGAGCCTTAAACGGCCTGATATACCTGTTGCCCAGAGATATAAGTGCTCATCACACGGCCAATGAACTCTTCACCAAAGTAAGGCGAATTATGGCCTTTTGTCTTGCGATCCTCATAATTCCAAGACCAACGAGTCGTGCTGTCGAACAATACAAAATCAGCAAAACTCCCTACCGCTAGAGAACCCGCCTCTAAACCGAAACACGCGGCAGGGCCGGAGGTCAAACAACTCAACAACGTAGAGAAATCAAAGTCCCCTTCATCCATCAGTTGCATTGCTAATGGCAAAAGAATTTCGACATTCGCCATGCCTGGCTCTGTCGCCGCAAAAGGAGCAATCTTTGCCATTTTTTCATGGGGCTGATGATCAGAACAAATCGCAGTAATCACCCCCTGTTTAATGCCTTCGATCAATGTCAAGCGATCGTTCTCTGAACGCAGTGGCGGTAAGACATGATATCGACCATCAAACTGATTCAGCACATCATCGCTAAGCAATAAGTTATGTAGCGCTACATCTGCTGTTACATCCAATCCTGCCGCTTTCGCATCTGCGATCATTTCTACAGATTTAGCACAAGATAAACGTGCAAAGTGCCCGCGCACTCCGGTTTTCTCAACTAATAATAGATCACGCATCAAGGCTACAGTTTCAGCAGTTTCAGGAATACCACTTAAGCCATGCATGGTGGACATCAAGCCGTCGTGAGCACAACCGCCTTCAGACAAGCTTTTCTCATCAGGATGGAATACCACTAACAAATCGTGAGTCGCAGCGTATTCTAACGCTCGGGACAACACCTTGGTATTTGCCATGCTGTTGCGACCGTTAGACAACGCAATACAACCTGCGTCGGTTAATGACACCATATTACTTAGCTGAATACCTTCTAAACCTTGAGTCAAAGCTCCAAGCGGGAAAACATTCGCCATGCCGGCTTCATCCGCTTTATCTTGAATCAAAGCCGCCACTGCTGGTGTATCTACGATAGGGCGAGTATCCGGAGGCGAAATCAGTGTCGTAATACCACCAGACACAGCAGCGCGCCCTTCGGTAGCAATGCTACCTTTTTGCGTAAACCCTGGCTCACGTAATGACACTGCAAGATCCACAAGCCCTGGCAATACCCACTGCCCTGATGCATCAACAACTTGAGCGTCATCAAAACCTTCAGGCACTTCACCAATGGCAACGATTTTATGATTCTCAACAAACAAGTCAGTGACTTTATCTAAACCTTGGCTTGGGTCGATCAAACGACCATTTTGAATACGTAATTTCATACTATTTCTCACCCTTCACCGCTGGCGTTTCATCACTTTGCAACTGACCGCTCATTGCCATCGACATCACCGCCATACGCACTGCAATACCATTAGTAACCTGATTCAAAATTACCGAATGATCACCATCCGCCACTTCTGAAGAAATCTCAACACCTCGGTTAATTGGCCCTGGGTGCATAACAATCGCATCTGGTTTCGCCCACGCCAGGGATTCTTCAGTCAAACCATACAGACGATAAAACTCACTCTCACTCGGCAAAAGAGCGCCTTTCATACGTTCTTTTTGAAGGCGCAACATCACAATAACGTCTACATCTTTCAGGCCAGCTTCTAAGTCATAACAAATGGTTGCGCCCATTTCTTCGAAAAAGCTTGGAACCAAGGTCTTAGGGCCAACCAAACGAACATCACTAACACCTAACGTTGTGAGTGCTTGTAGTTGAGAGCGGGCAACTCGTGAATGCAGAATGTCGCCAACGATAGCGACTTTTAAACCGTCAAAGCTGCCTTTGTGGCGTCGGATCGTCAGCATATCTAGCATAGCTTGAGTAGGATGTGCATGACGGCCGTCCCCTGCGTTAATAATCGCTACATTTGGCGTACAGTGTTCAGCAATAAAATGAGGCGCACCGCTGTCAGAGTGGCGAACAACAAACATATCACTTTGCATCGCTTCAAGGTTTTTCAAAGTGTCTAATAAAGATTCACCCTTAGATGTTGCCGAGGTTTCGATATTCAAATTGATAACATCAGCGGAAAGTCGCTTAGCCGCTAGTTCAAAGGTGGTACGAGTTCGGGTGGAGTTTTCAAAAAAGAGGTTAACAACAGTTTTACCACGTAAAAGTGGCACTTTCTTAACGGACTGTTCACCCATTGAAAGAAAAGATTCCGCTCTATCTAAAATCTCCGTTAGAATTGTTTTATCAAGCCCATCTAATGTCAGAAAATGCTTTAACTGACCGTACTCGTTTAACTGTAATGCCCGAGGGTCGGATCGCATCATGGTTTGCTTTCCTCAAACTGTAAAGACGAAATCGCCTTCTCTATTTAAAATGGTCTTCTAATATTCAGCCGTATTTTAAAATTCAAAAGACGCAAAAATTTACTCTGTAAGTTTAGATAGAAAAATGCCCGGTTAGTAAGACTAAAACCGGGCATTAACAATGCGAAAGACTAAAATAAACAATGAATCCACCAGCATAGCGGGTGGAATAAGGTGCTTTTTAACTATTCGATCGTTTCTTTTATCCATGCTCTAATTGTCGTATTTGTTTGATAAAAAATAAAGCTCTTAGCCAATATTATTACGCATCTACTAAAGAAACGCTCATCGGCTGAGGCCCAGTTAACTTAACCCTTTGATCAGGATTAAGTGCCAAGCATTCACCCACTACATCTGCGCAAATAGGCAACTCATGTTGACCAAGATCATAAAGGATTGCCAAGGTAATACTTGCTGGGCGACCAAAGTCAAAAATTTCATTCATAGCTGCACGAATAGTTCGGCCAGACATCAAAACATCATCCACCAAAATGACGTGACGGCCTTCAATCGCTGGCAATAAAGTTTGGTTTACCTTCGGATTTAAGCCTGCTTTAGTAAAATCATCTCGATAAAAAGTAATATCTAATGTGGCTAATGGTTCATTGGTCGGCACTGACGACATCAGTTTCTCCGCAACCCAAACACCACCGGTGTGAATTCCAACGACAATCGCATCTTCAATGTTTTTCTTTTCGCAATAGTCAGCTAATTGCGTTTTCATAGATGCAAGAGAAAGCTCTAAATCTAACTTCATTATTGCCCATACCTTACTGATAAAATCACTATTTCTATACTGAACAGCCTGTTAATGGATGACTTAAAGAGATTCTGCAAACCAAGTTTCTAGAATCATTTGAGCTGCCAAACCATCGACTGAGTTATCTTTAAAATTACGGTTTCCACCTCGTGCGATTACTTGACCTTTTGCTTCATAGGATGATAACCGCTCGTCCATCATATGGTAAGGAAGATTAAAACGTCCATGCAATCGTTTGGCAAATTTACGTGCTCTTTGACACATCTCATTTTCAGTGCTGTCCATATCTAGTGGCAATCCTACAACAAAGGCGTCCGGCTTCCATTCTTCAACGATTTTCGCAATGTCATCCCAGTTTGGAATGCCATCTTTTGCTTTAATCGGGTCAAGTGGCTGGGCAGTGCCGGTAACGCTCTGACCAATAGCCACTCCCATTCGAGTCGTGCCAAAATCAAAGCCCAATACTGAGCGAACAGTATTGGGCTTCTGTTGATTACTTAAAGGCGCTTCTGTCGAGCCTGACGCTGTCATTAACCATGTCCTATATCCGGTGAAAGTCTTGTCATATCAATTCCCAACACTTGAGTCGCTGCGGTAAATTGCATATCACTTGGTGTATGGAATAATACGTCTAAATCCGCTTCACATACCAGCCAATCATTGTTGGCAATTTCAGATTCTAATTGCCCTGCATCCCAGCCTGCACAACCTAATGTGATTCGAAACGCGTTAGGGCCATTGTTTTGAGCAATGTCTTCCAACGCCTCAAGAGAAGCGGATAACGACACTTCGTCTGTTACTTTTAGTGTATTGCTCCATTGTTTATCCGCAGTATGCAAGATAAAACCTTTCTCTGCTTCCACTGGGCCGCCATGATAAATGGGTTCAGCAGCAAGCAAAGGATTGCTAATTTTCATTTCGAGATGATCAGCTAATTCTGTGAAATCAACTTTTGATGGGCGGTTGATCACCATTCCCATCGCTCCAGCCTCTGTATGCTGGCAAAGATAAATAACAGTATGTTCAAAATGTGGATCGTCTAGGTGTGGCATTGAAATGAGAAAGTAATTTTTAAAAGATTCGAAAGATACATTCATAGTCATTAACCCTCTTTAATTAGATGAAAACACAAAAAACGTGCTAATTGCCTAAACTTAAAAAGAACTGAGATCTGAACAATTACCGAAGCTTAAGAAGCTTCCTTAACGCAGTAGAACGCATAGTGAAGAAGTGTAAAAAAGCCAATCTGAAAAACAATTTAACCAAAACAGTATAAACCAAACTAACGGTAAACCATTCCAAAATATACATTTTTTTACCGACTGGCTTCAAAAAACACGCATCAGGCAGTAAACTACCCATACAAACTCAAAATGATGTATTGTTTCTAAAACTTCTATTTTCATGCTTAGGAAGCACAAAATGTCCCTAATTTCATTACAAAGCGCACAAAGAGACTCGATGTTAATCGGGCCACTTGCTCGCCTTAAAATGATGATGTGGGGACAACATTACCAAGCTGAAACAGTCGATTTACGCTATTTTTTCCACAGCGGCTGGTCTTCTTAATCTCCTTATTTATTGTCTAAAAAAACTATCTCTGCCTCCTTCATTAGAAGAAGAGGTTTTGCTTTTTAACAAACAATACTGTCTGCCAAATGGCGACAAAGGACATGACTATGCAACTACAAGCCATTGATTACACAAGCCCTACAGCTCAAGAAGACTTCGTTCAATCCCTTCACGAAACAGGATTCGGGGTTTTAAAGAACCATCCAATCCAACAGAAACTGGTCACCGCGATTTATGAAGAGTGGCAATCCTTCTTCAACAGCGATGCCAAAGACGACTATCGTTACAATGTTGGCACCCAAGATGGTTTTTTCCCTGCCGACGTATCCGAAACGGCAAAAGGCCACACCAAGAAAGACATTAAAGAATACTTCCACTATTACCCTTGGGGACAATGCCCAAGTGATAAAAAGCCGTTATTAGCGCAATACTATTCTGAAGCAAATAGCTTAGCGGCTGAATTACTTGCCTGGGTTGAGAAACACACGCCTGCAGACATAGCAAAAAACTACACTCAACCTCTTTCAAGCATGGTTGATGACAGTGACCAAACATTACTACGTGTTTTGCATTACCCACCATTGAAAGGTGATGAAGAGCTTGGCGCAATCCGTGCTGGAGCCCATGAAGACATCAACCTACTGACTATCTTGCCTTCCGCCAATGAGCCTGGGTTACAAGTACAAACAAAAGACGGTTCTTGGATGGATGTACCTTGTGACTTTGGTACCTTGATCGTGAACATTGGTGATATGTTACAAGAAGCGTCTGGTGGACACTTCCCATCAACGTCCCATCGAGTGATCAACCCAGACGGTGCCGACAAGACTAAACCTCGTATTTCTTTGCCTCTATTCCTGCACCCAAAACCAGAAGTGGTGTTGTCTGATCGCTACACGGCTAAGAGTTATTTGCATGAGCGTTTAGTAGAGCTTGGGGTTATTTAACACCGCTCTCTGTTTATGAAAAAAGGCACTCTAATGAGTGCCTTTTTTCTTATCCTTTATGAACGTTTCCGCCTACCTGATTACCAACTAAAGCAATGCCTTCAATGACAAACTCACACCAGACAAAAGCAGCAAAGCCAAAGCGATACGCTTGATTATTTGAGGGGATATTTTTGGTGGATAACGCTTTGCTAATAGCGCTGTAATCACAACGCAGGGGAAGCCGATTAAACTGATCCAAACCATTGGCATAGTAATTTGCCCACTGCCTCCCATGATCGTTATTCGTAGCACATTGGCAACAAAGAAAACACTCAACAAGGTAGAACGGATAACCTCAATAGAGATAGGCTGGCGGTACATAAAATACGAAATAGGCGGCCCTGCGGTCGAAAACAAACCGCCAAGTATTCCCGAAAGAGCACCAAATACAAAGTACCCCGAAGAGCCTGAAGGCTCAGTGCTTTTCTTAGGTTTTATCAAGCTCATCAAACAAGCCAAAATAATCGTAATACCCAAAAAAAGCTGCAACCAATTCAATGCATTCTTACCAAAATAATCCAGCAAATACACACCGATAACGATCATTGGCGTAGAAGAGATAAAGAATACAAGCAAATTCTTTGCGTTAACCTGCTTCCAAGCACCGCCATATAACCCCGTCGCCGCATTGGTCATACTCAACACGCTGACAGCAAACGCAGCAATGTCTAATGGCACCAGTGAAAATAGCCCCACAACGCTCATGACAATCAGACCAAAAGCAAACCCCGTTATACTTTGAACGTAACTTCCTAAGATAAATACTAAGAGAAGCCATATAGAAACATCTTGCATAAAAAACTCGACTAAAAATTCAAATAAGAGACTATTTATCAGCTGAAATAAATATAAAGTTTTCGCAGTAAATATGGCATAAATAATGCAAAATTCTCCGATACAAAACGTTATCACTTTCTTATCAAATAACAACGACTAGAAACACATAACCGTATTAAAGTCGTTAGGAAAAGTTATGGACATAAAGCTACGCCCTCTTCGCTATTTTATCGCAGCAGCCGAATGTGGCAGTCTATCTGAGGCAGCAAACAAACTGCATATATCACAACCGAGTATTTCGGCTGCAATCGTAGAAATAGAGGAAACGCTCGATCTACAACTTTTTGTACGCTACCCCTCAAAAGGCATTCGCTTAACGGCACAAGGTATCAAAGTTTTAGAAGAAGCCAGAATACTGATAAGACATGCAGAATCCTTTCGAGTGGCCGCCAGCGCGGTCAGTTCACAACTTAGAGGCAACCTTTCTATCGCCTGTTTTCTTAATATAGGCTCACATTATTTATCAGAAATCATCCGAACGTTCGCGGAAAAATACCCTGACATTAACATCCATATTCACGATTTAGACCAATCGGCTATTTTTGATGCCCTTAGTAGTGGTAAGGCAGAATTGGCTTTAACGTTTGATCTAGACGTACCCAAATCCATGAACACAAAACACATTGTTGCCCGAGAGCCTTATGCATTATTACCTGCCAATGATCCGTTAGCCTTACAAGAAGATGTGCAACTTAAAGAGCTTGTTCAGCGCCCTTTTGTGTTAATGGATTTACCTCATACGAATGACTACTTTTTATCCCTGTTCGCAAGAAAGAAATTGATTCCTAATATTCGCTATCGGACCACCTTATTTGAAACAGTAAGAACCTTTGTTGCCAGCGGCTTAGGGGTTTCGGTCTTAAACTTAGAGCCAAAATCTGCAACCACTTATAATGGTAACGAGGTCGTCATTAAGCCCATCAGAGACAAAGTAGACCCTCTCAATATTGTGCTGATACATTATCGGCGGCTAAAACCTCGACGTATTGCTGAGATTTTTGCCGCGCATGTGGTGGAGTTTTTCGAGAAGACTCAATAAGTCATGACAATAAAAGTTAGTCTAATTAATAGAATCTAAACTTTCTTGCAGGCTTGTATGAACCATAGGAGCGGAACCATTTGCGCTTTGACTCACCACGTCATGCAATGGTTTTTGTCGAGAGCGATTCACCGAAACATGGAAAACATCATGTCGGTTGTAATAACCAGCCATATCATGATGTTGCTTTAACTCAACCAAACTACTGACATCAATATCAGCCAATACAAGCCCTTCACGATCAGACAAGGTATTGCCTAAAGTCAATCCATTCGGCATGACGATCATGGACGCTGACCGTGGCGAGTTCTCAAGAATGGCGGTGGCTTCATCGTCATTACATACTAAAGCCAAATTCTCATCCGTTAAAAAGCCAGACGAAACAATAGTAAACACTTTTGCTTCAAAACAATGAGCAGCAGCACGCACACGAATGGCATCCGCTAAGTCATAAGGCTCTGATTTACGTGGGTCTTTAAATGGCCAAATAGGCGGGTAATTAGCACAATGGATCTCTTCTCCTTGTGCCATCAGCGCATAACGTGAAAGAGGGTTACCATTTTCCCCACAAATCAAACCGCCCACTCGCCCTATCGGCATATCAACAACAGACAAACCGGCTCCGTCACCTCGACTCCATGTTAATTTTTCATAAAAAGTCGGCACTAGTTTACGATGATGATTCACAATAACGCCTTGTGCATCAATCAACACCGTGGCGTTCCATAAACACCCAGCGGAATAGTCAGCGACTTCTGAAAAGCCAAGCGAAACAGATATTTTCTGTTGTGCTGCGGCGCTGGCAATGGCTTTGATTTCTGGCCCATCAACACGCAACGACGCCGCCGCAAATTTCACAAAGTTCTCGTGTCCTGTGATTGGGCTAGACAGCGCGTTCCAAATCGGAAACCCAGGAATAAAACTTTCGGGAAACACAATCAATTCCGCCCCCGCTTGAGCGGCTTCCGTTAAGTATTTGATGGCTTTCGTCACGCCACCAGCAGGATCGAAAAACTCAGAAGAAACATGAGCTGCCGCCACTCGAACGATGTTTTTTTTAGTTGTATGTGAAGTCATTGAATTTTTAATCTCTTATTAAATAGTTTTAATTAACGGCGCTCGCCACTTTCTTGCGACGCATTAACAACACTCTGACCATAATAGTGATAATAGGAATAAGGCCGACCCAGACATTGTGCGTTAGCAAATAAAGGATCAAAGGCAATGGGCCAGTTAACCCATAAATACAGCGCTCTCTTGCACTAAGTGGCTGCCCGATGGCCCCATAAATCACACCAGCGGTTAAAACAGACGCGCATAAAAACACGACCAGCCCAAACGCCGCCGTTGCCGTCATGTTCGCAGGATCTAAAACACTAGGAATGGAAACAAAAACAAAAGGCACTAATAAGGCACAACTGCCCAGTTTAGCCGCTTCAAGAGCACTGCCCATAAAGCTGCCACCCGATATTCTCGCCGCTACTAAAATGCCAACGGCAACCGGTGGTGTAAGAGCTGAGAAAATAGCAAAGTAAAAACCATACATATTCGCCGCCATTGGCGACAAGCCAGCATCAATTAACCCAGGAACCACAATAATTGCAATCAAGGCATAAGCCGCAGGTGTAGGCAAACCCATACCAACCACAAGGGAAACCGCCATACCGATCATAAGAGCAATAATAATATTGCCATCTGTGTAAACAGAAATAAGATGGCCTGCCGACACGCCAAGGCCTGTTGTTGTTAAGGTTTGTACAACCAGTCCAATAGCTGCAAGTACAACGGTCAACTGTATTGCTGTCTCTAGTCCCGTAAGACAACCTTGTAACAACTCTTTAATATTGGGGCGATATTCCGCTGGGCGGAAAAAGGACAGCAAGACAACCAGAGATCCACCCCAGAAACCAGCCATAGCAGGCGAATAACGCAATACCAAAAGAGTAATCAAGACGATAAAAGACAGAATAAATGAAGGCAGAGTCCAACCAATTTTATGCCAATTAATCGTGTATTTTTCTGAAGCAGCACGAGGTTTATGTCCCACTAAACTGTACAAGGCAATGCCAATGGCAAACATATAAAGCAAACCTGGAATCAGCCCAGCAATCACCACTTCAATGTATGAGACACCCAGTATCACCGCCATTAAGAAAGCGCCCAACCCCATAATAGGAGGCAGCAACTGACTTCCTGTTGAGGCCATTACCTCAATGGCACCCGCTTCATTAGCCGTGAATCCATTCTTCTTCATGGTGGGAATCGTCATAACACCAGACAGTGCAATATTACTAATCGCCTGACCGGTTACCATGCCAATTAATGTACTGGCAACCACTGCCGAATAAGCGACTCCCCCTTTAACAATTAAACCAATCGCTTGACCCAGTTCGCCAAAGGTATCAATGACTCGCGTACCATGCAGCAGTCCACCATAAACAAGCAATAGGAAAATCATATCCGCAGATAACGGCATATAATTGAGTACGCCACGAGGCCCACCGATACCACTCAGAAAGCTAATCGCCACATTTAATGGCTGCTGACGTGACGCTAAAGACTCTGGTAACAAATGCCCAAACGTCATATAAGCAGCACTGATTAAGCAGACAAACGCTATCGTCGCTCCCCACATACGCCACGTAATCAAAACAACCGCTGTGATAAGACATGCACCAGCAATGAGTGCTTCATCAGTAACAAAAGGTTGCGTGATTTCTAACGTCTCAGCATTTGTGTAAAGGAAAACACCCGCGCCTGTTGCAAGCACTAAGCTGATCAGCGAGGCCACAAGATCAATCGTTTTTGATAAGGACTTCTCACCAGAATAATTCTTTAGGATTAACAGCGCACCAAGAATGAGTACCGCTGTTAAATGTATTGTGTAGTGCTTCATTGCACCGTGCAGACTGACCCAAAGAGTGACCATATGATAGGTGAGAAGTAACCCTCCCACCGTCCATAAAAGCCAATGACTAAGTCTTGTCATTATTGAACTTTTTTCTAACATAATCAGAGCTCTAGCTTATTTAAAAAAGTATTAGCACGCTCATTCGTCGTGCAAAGGTCTTATTTTATAAGCCCAAATTCTTTATAAGCTCGAAGCGCACCAGGGTGAATATTTTCTGGCCCAATCTTGGCGATAGTTGCAATGGTATCTTCATCCCATATTTTGGCAATCGCGCTGTATTCGCCTAATTTAATACCAGATTTAAGCCATAACTTTGTCATCTCATAAGCGTCTTCTTCTGGGAAACTCTTATGTACAGACAACAAGGTATAATTACCAAAACTCGTCACCGGTTCTGGCTGATTCGCCACTGTGTTTGCAGGCAAAGTTTGTATACTAAAAGGAGCGCCTGTTTTGTCGATATAAGACTGGATGTCTTTTTTATCAATATCAATAAAAGCATATTCTCTACCGGCACTTTCTAAGGTTTTAAATGGGCCTGCTTGTAAAGTGAAACTGAAATCACGATTACTGTGAGTCGTCAGCGTACCGATATCGGCCTTACCGTCTAAAAGAGCATTGATATTTTGAGCAGGGCCTAGTGCATCAAAAGATTTCAATTTTTTGGTGATCCCCCAACCATCAAGCATCATACGCTGATGCATGCCCCATTCATTTTGTGTCAGCAGACCAACAGCAACACGCTTACCAACAAAATCATCCTTGCTCTTAATAGACGGATCTAGAGTCACAAACATATTACTGGTACGGCTCATTACTCCTAGAGCACGAAAGTCATTCACCGCTTCCATTGGTTTAGGAAAAAAAGGTGATATACCTTCTTTTGCCGCCCATTCAACCACTTGTCCTGAGCCAATAATGGTATTTTTCCAAAGCTGTGGAGAAGAAGCCAAGTAGCGGACATTGTAAGTAAACCCTGGGGTTTCAACCGCAACAGGCGCAATCTTATCGGTATAGTCACTGGCGTAATTTTGCATAGTGGCCCAAGCAAGGTAAGGACCAGAACCAGAAGGTGATATTAAAATATCCAGTTTTTTAGGTGCTGCCGTAGCAGACAAAGAGGTAGTCAGTAAAAACAGAGCTGAGACAAAGACAGTAAATGTACTTTTAGCAATATATTTCATAGTGTCGTTCCAATTGTGTTTATCGTTATTAGTAAGTCGATTTTGTTATAAAAATTATTAACGATTTACCAACGCGTAAAAACAGTTTAAGAGCAACACTTCCAAGTGCATAGTATGTTATTCATTAGAAGTAAAAAGGAAAAACCTATGAATGATCAGCGCACTAAGCCAGTGCCACGAAAGTCGATTTTGTCATATTATGAGGCATTTTTATTGGCAATTAGCCGAAAAACACCCAAGAATTGTAGGTTTAATACAATATGAAATTTCCTACGCTCAAAGTTTATTTTATAAAATAATGATCAACCGCTTTTATTCTTACACTTAGCCCATAACAATATATCTCCATTTAATATCAGGGCCATAATTCATGAAAGACTCATTAGAAATACAATTCGTATCGGATATTATGTGCCCTTGGTGCGTCGTTGGACTCGGCAACCTAAACAAAGCCATTGCTGAGCTAGAAGACAAAATAGAGGCAAACATCACCTTCCAGCCATTCGAGCTGAACCCAACCATGCCAGCCCAAGGACAAGGATTCCAAGAACACATCATCGAGAAATATGGCATCACCAAAGAGCAGTCAGATCAAAACCGCGCGATGATGCAAGAACGTGGCAAAGAACTCGACTTTGATTTTAACTTCACCGAAGAAAGCCGCATGCGTAACTCTTTTGATGCCCATCGTTTATTGCATTGGGCGGAGTTAGAAGGCAAACAAACTGAATTGAAAATGGCGTTATTCAAAGCTCACTTTACTCACAATCAAGATGTCAGCGATTACAGCGTGCTCGCCAACCTTGCAGCCAGCGTTAACCTAGATCCAGCGGCAGCAAAAGGCATTTTAGAGAACAACCATTACGCAGAAGAAGTACGCAGGCAAGAAAAATTCTGGCAGGAAAACGGCATCAATTCTGTGCCAACCGTTATCATCAACAACAAATACGCCATTACAGGTGGCCAGCCTGCTGAAAGCTTCAAACAGGCAATCGAAGAAATCGTCGCAAGCGAGTCTAGTTCAGAAGAGTAAACTCGAATGACGAGCATCACTCAACACAGCTTCAACTTCTGTCGAATACGGCTTAACGCCACAGGTGTAATGCCAATATAAGAAGCTATTTGCTGCTGTTGAATGGTGTCTTTTAACCCTGGGAAGGCAACGCAAAAATCCAAATATCGGCGCTCAGCGGAGTGTTTCATGAACGCACTTTCTCGCTCTTCTTTGCCGATGAAAATTCTTTCTAATAATTTAACGTAAAACTCCAGAAAATTTTTATCATGTCGCATTTGTTCATAAAATGAGGCCCAAGGGTAAGACAAAACTATACTGTCTTCTAACGCTTGAATCCCAAATGATGCCTTTAATTTTGTCACCATAGATTTGGTGGAACCAATCACACTCGGGCCTTTGACAAAGCTTTGAGTAAACTCTTTCCCTTCATCGGATACACTGACATAGCGAACCAGTCCAGTAGATAAAAAATAGAAATTGCTCGCAATATCACCTTGCTGAAAAAGGTAATCCCCTTTAGATACGGAATGGGGCTCTACGGGCAGAGTAAGAATCGACAAATCAATGTCATGTCCTAGTCGATTAAAATAGGTCTGCAAACTATTTGTTAATTGGGTTTGCTCCATAAAGTCACTTCACTCTGATTGTTTTCTATCAATTAAAAACAAGGCCACGCCCAAACACAACAACCCAGCAAGAAAGCCCCAATTAAACAAACTGAATACACGAGCGTTAGTGACAGAAACAAAAAGCGCCACCCAAACCGGTATAGTATAAGAAAAAGCCAATAATCGACTTGCGCCTACAGCAACCACCAAACGCTGTTGTAGCACGAAGGTAAATAACGTCGTAAATACCGTTAAATATAATCCGTAAAACCAAAAGCCACTTGTTTGCCATTGCACCTTCTCTAAGTCTCCCCAGAATAAAGCTATCGGCAACAACCAAATACAGCCAAAAAGCATCATCATAAAAGCGCCGGACAAAGCCTCTAGAGATCGTCCCCATTTCTGTACAGACACAACATGCAAGGCCAATAGAACACAAGCACCAATAAAAATAAGGTCGCCTGAATGCCACTCAAAATCACCAATGGCTTGTGTTGAAAACAAAACCAAGATGGCACCACAGGAACCTATGACAAATCCCAAAATGCGTAACCACGGCGAGATTTCATGTAACCACACTCTGGCGATAAAAACGCCGATCAAAGGCACCAAGGTATAAAGCACAGATGTATTCAGTGGTGTGGTCGATTGCAATGCAGCAAATAGCCCGATAAAAAAACCAACCAAAGCGCCACTTATAATCACATAATGAAAAACTTGGTTGCGACAAACAAACAGCGCCTTAAACTGATCGCTAGCCTTAAGCCCTTTCTTACGCCACCTTACGACAAGAACACAAAACATAATCAGGCACGCCAAAAAGAAGCGAAACGTCGATGTGGCAATTGGACTCGCATAATCCACAATAAGACCAGACACAATAAAGGAGGAAGCCATCAACCAAGCCCAAACCAACAAGGTAATAGTGTGGCTCATAGCACTGCCTCAGACTTATCTTCCTTGTTTAATAGAGCCAAATTATTCACCAAAAAGCGATCAAACAAATGCTCGACAATCACCCATTCAACATCCAATCCAAATGTGTTGGTTAACACTTGATATAAATCGTTAGGCGAAGATAAGACCTGCTTTTTCAGGTTTCCTTGCTGCCTTTCCATTAACTCATGGTTTATCAAAAAGATCGTACGCGAAGCGTCTTTTAAGCCAATCATTAAATTATTAACAAAGCCAGCCATTGGATATCGGTGAGAATAGAAGTTACCCGCTAAACAATCTGCATCGGTATAAACTGCCAAGTCAAAACGATACATAGTGTAATAATCGCCTTGCTTCAAAATCTGTAAGTCATACTCTCCCTCCGACTTAGCCACAATGCGATACACATCATTACCTGACTTTTGCAGCACATCTGGTTGCAGCAACAAAGGCGTAATCGGACAATCGCCACCAAACCCAGTATCCACCAAATACTGGCGACCATCATGATTCAATAAAGTAAAACGATGTGTTCTAGGAACCTCTTGCTCTTGGTTTTTAAGCACACGGGCCATCACCAATTTAACGTCATATCCCAAGACTTTTAGAAGCTCAAAGGTGAGCTTATTATGTTCAAAACAATAACCGCCCAAACCACGTTTTACTATTTTCTGGCTTATATCTTCTAGGTTCAAAGAGATATCTTCTCCCATCACCACAGCCAAGCTGTTGAAGCTGTATCGGGCAATATGTGTCGCTTGCAGTAACTCCACAAAACCCATGTCTAATGGTACAGGAATGGCCAAGCCAAGATCTGAAATATAGCTTTGTAAGCTTAATGGTAATGACATGTTGCGCTCCTTTGATATAACCAATAGGAGCACATCATATAGGGGCAAAGGAAGAAAGGAATTAACCTAGGTTAAGTGATATCAATTTACTGCACTTTAAGTGTATTAGACTCATACCACTTATTCAGTGAGATACGAATCTGCTAAATTACCCAATGGCTTTTTCAAGCATTTCAACATCCCAGTATTGATCGAATTTACGGCCTACTTCACGAAATACACCAACAGATTCAAAGCCGAACTTCTTATGAATAATAAGCGATGCATCATTTGGCAAAGTGATTCCCACATAGGCACGATGCACATCTTCCGATTCCAGCCGTTTAAACAGTTCTGTGTATAACGCCTTCCTTAACCCTCAGCCTTGTGTGTTTGACTTTAAGTAAATACTCACTTCGACAGAAGTTTCATAGGCTTGCTTAACTTTATATGGTGCACTGCAAGCATAACCTAGGACTTCTCCGGCTTCTTCTACAACCAACAGCTGATGCCTTCCTGTCGGGGTAAATTGTGAAAACCAGACACTTCGGCTTTCCACTGTATAAGGTTTCATATCAAACGTTGTTGCCGTATTGGCAATGTAATAATTATAGAGATCAGTTAAAGTGATTAAATCGTCAATAACCCCTGTACGAATTTGAAATCTGTTCATTGAGTTTCTTATCTTTTATCTGACTAGATTTGCCACTCTAGTGTTTGAGATGGCTGCTCGCCAAAAAGCTGTTTATAGTCTTTTGAGAATTGGCTTAAATGCCAAAACCCCCATTGCGAAGCGATGCTGCTTACGGTTTCTGAATCTTGAGCGCTTTTGTTTACTTGTATCAAGGCTCGCCTAACACCGTTTAATCGGCTCATTCTCAAATATTGAATCGGGCTAATGCCTAGAATACTTTCAAAGCTATATTGCAAGGTTCGGCGGCTCACATTGGTAATCTCGCACAGTTGCGTCACCGTCACAGGCTCGTCCAAATGGGAATCCAAAAACTGCCTTACACAATCCACCACTTTTTTACGATGATGATAACTTTGTGTTTTTGCAGGCTGCGGGGTTTCTACTTTCAGGATCTCCAGCAACGCCATCATGACAATATCATGCTGTAGTCTTGGCGGTGTCGCTTGATATTGAACAGAAGCTGAACCCTCTGATACGTCATGACCAGACAACAAACGCGCCAGTAAAAAACGAACATCGGCCAAAGTTTTATCTGGCACACCAAGCCGACCATGCTCAATAAATTCACGCCAGTTTAGATCCACACCATGAACATCCGCCATTTTCATTAAGGTAAATTTATCCACCACCAAACCATACAAATCGTAATCTTGGGGTGTCGATAACTGAAAATCACAGCCACCAGGACGACACATGATGGTGTCCGGCCGAATACTCAAGCCATTAATTCGGCTTTCCTCTTGATTTGCCTTAGGAATACCTAACCAGACCGAATCCGGCCAGACAACGCACTTTTGCTGCAAAGCCTGACTTGTATGTTCACAAAAGACCTGTAAATCCTCAAAAGGCAGCTCAACAATACGACCATAAAAGCTCCCGCAGCTGGTTTGATCATATTCCTGTTGCCAATTGGTTAAATTCCCTGCATGTAGGTCTGCATCATGTGCTTCCGAGACTCGAGAAAAAAAGCCCTCTTTTTGTGCATCATTTGCCATATCCAACATAACAATACCTATTTCTGTACTCTACCTTAGTAAATCATGAAACGTTCAACTCTAACTCATTGATATTTATAAAATAGTAATTTTGCCAATATTCGATAACCGCTTTGCATGATTTTCCGTAAAGTGAATAAGAAGCAAGTCCTATGCCTTTACGAGCAATGGCAATTTAACAACGACAAACACATTGGTACGAGAAACGTTATGAGCAATCCACATTCTACTTTTCAATTTCGTCACATTGTGGGAGAGCGCACTTTTGGTTTTGTCGATCTAGCCGAGTTAATGGCCAAAGCCACACCAGCTCGTTCGGGAGATCGCTTGGCTGGAGTCGCAGCGCAAAGTACCGAAGAACGAGCCATCGCCCAAATCACACTGGCTGACGTACCTCTAAAGCTTTTCCTTGAGCAAACGCTCATACCTTACGAAAAAGACGAAATCACTCGCTTAATTATTGATGATCATGACAAACTGGCTTTCGCGCCTATCTCTCATTTAACGGTTGGTGGCTTTCGTGACTGGCTACTCAGTGACCTTGCAACGCCAGAAGTTTTGACCAGTATTCGCCAAGGCATCACACCAGAAATGGCCGCTGCGGTGAGTAAAATCATGCGCAATCAAGATCTCATTTTGGTCGCGAAAAAGTGCCATGTGAAAACTGCTTTTCGAAATACCATTGGTTTGCCGGGGCATTTATCCACACGCTTACAACCTAATCACCCAACGGACGATTTAACCGGCATCGCCGCCAGTATGTTAGACGGTTTACTGTACGCCAATGGCGATGCGGTGATTGGCATAAACCCAGCCACCGACAACGTACAGCAAGCCTCTCGACTGATCAAAATGATGGACGAGGTGATTCAACATTATGAGATTCCGACACAATCTTGTGTATTAACTCATGTCACTAACACCATCGAATGCATTGACCAAGGCGCGCCAGTGGATTTGGTGTTCCAATCCATCGGCGGTACTCAAGCCACCAATGACAGCTTTGGGTTCAACCTTGCCAACCTCGCCGAAGCACAAGATGCGGCGCTGTCACTAAGTCGTGGCACGGTTGGCAATAACGTCATGTATTTTGAAACGGGTCAAGGCAGCTCACTCTCAGCCAATGCGCATCATGGTTTAGACCAACAAACCTGTGAAACCAGAGCCTATGCTGTGGCAAGAAAATTCGATCCGCTTTTGGTTAATACCGTTGTTGGTTTTATCGGCCCTGAATATTTGTACGATGGCAAAGAGATTACACGAGCAGGCTTAGAAGACCATTTCTGTGGGAAGTTACTAGGCTTACCAATGGGTTGCGATGTTTGTTACACCAATCACGCGGAAGCGGATCAAAATGACATGGACAACTTGCTCACGCTTTTGGGCGTGGCTGGTTGCACCTTTATTATGGGCATTCCAGGCTCAGATGACATCATGTTGAATTATCAGACCACCTCATTTCACGATGCTTTATACGCTCGTCGCGCTTTAGGGCTAAAACCGGCTCCTGAATTTGATGCTTGGTTAGCCAAAATGGAAATTTTCAAAAACAATGAGGCGTTCCAACTCAATAATCAACTCCCTGAGGCGTTTTCTCGCTCACTCCATAATCTGATTGGAGGACGCTCATGAAGAACAACACCCCGACAACAGAAATGTCCGAGAACACTCTGACAGAAAACACAACGAGAGAGAACGCGGTAACAGAGAACGCATGGCAAAAACTCAATGCCTTTACGGACGCTCGTGTTGGCCTAGGAAGATCCGGCATTAGCCAACCAACTCGACATCATTTGGCGTTTCAATTGGCTCATGCACAAGCGATTGATGCGGTTCACACCGAGCTCAATATTGACGCCTTACAAACCTCTTTGATGGAGCAGGATTGGGCTCCTGACTGCGCCCCCCTAACCTTGCACAGTCGCGCGATGGATCGCGCAACCTATTTACAGCGCCCTGATTATGGCCGTCGTTTAGACGATGCATCTATCGCCTTGTTGGATGAACATACGAGAACACGTTCAGATAAACCACAATACGATTTAGCCATTGCCGTAGTCGATGGCTTGTCTTCTCTTGCGATTGAGCAAAACACGCTTCCTTTCCTAGAAGCGTTATTTGATTGTTTCAACAAAGAAACACTCAACGAAAAAACAAATGGGCAATGGAATATCGCACCGATTAGCTTGGTACAACAAGGTCGAGTCGCTATTGGCGATGACATTTGCCAACACTTGAACGCGAAGTGCGTGTTAGTGCTTATTGGTGAGCGTCCAGGTTTAAGTTCTCCAGACAGTTTAGGCTTGTACCTAACTTGGGAAGGCAAAACAGGATTGACAGACGCATCACGTAATTGCATCTCAAATGTACGCCCTGCTGGACTGATTTATGAAGAAGCCGCTCGAAAAGCGTTTTACCTGCTAAACGAAGCTCGCACACTCAAGCTGTCTGGTGTGAAGCTAAAAGACAGGTCAGATGATGACTTAATACAAAGCGAACACTCAGAATCTCGTAGTTTTTTAACAAATTAGCTCAAAAACCGTCTGTCAGTAAATTAAAGATTAGGTTCATTATTTACTCACAGAATGAAATGTTTCAGGAGAATTTTTCAATCGCCGATTTTGTCAGCATTGAAAATCACAAGGATCAGAAAGCAGCAGATAGATAGTACTGCTCTGAAAAATAAGCCGTTCAATAATAAGCGGCAATTGCGTTTGTATAAGTACTTATTGAATTAAATTTATCACATAACGAGGAACAATCTTATGGCAACAGAAACCCCAACGCTTGAATCGTTGCAAGCTGCGCTCGATGCGCAGCAAGCCGTATTCAACATGCATCAAGCGATGAACGTAGAAGTCTTTTATTGGTGGTGTACCGCCATCATGGTGATGATTCACGCAGGCTTCTTGGCATACGAAATGGGTGCATCACGTAGTAAAAACGCATTGGCAGCTGGTGTGAAAAACATCCTTGCACTTGCCGTTATTATCCCAACGTTCTACTTATTCGGCTGGTGGATTTACAACGCTTTCCCTGCAGGCATTATTCCTGCTGAAGCATCAGGCGCATTGCCTTGGTCGACAAGTATGGGCCCAGACGTTCAAGACATGGGTTCCGGTATTTTCTGGGCCGCCTTTGCTCTATTTGGTGCAACAACAGGTTCGATTCTTTCTGGTGCGGTCATCGAACGTATCCGTGTAAGTGCATTTTTGATCCTTGCTATCCTTCTAGGTAGCGTGATCTGGATCCTTGCGGGCGCTTGGGGCTGGCACCCAGACGGCTGGATGTTGACTGAATTCGGTTATCACGATGTTGGTGCTTCTGGTGTGGTTCACGCAATTGCAGGTTTCTTCACATTAGGTGTGTTGATCAACTTAGGGCCTCGTGTTGGTAAATACATCAACGGCGTTGCTCAGCAAATCAAAGCGCATAACCTACCAATGACATTGATCGGTCTAATGATGATCATCTTTGGTTTCTTCGGTTTCCTAGGCGGCTGTATCATCTTTAACGGTGGCGAGACTGGCTGGACAACGATCTACAACAACCCAACTAACTTATCTGCTTTTGCTTTCAATACCTTGATGGGCTTCGCAGGTGGTGTAATCGGTTGTTACATTGCTACTCGCGATCCTTTCTGGACAATGTCTGGTGGCCTTGTAGGTATCATTTCTGTTGCGGCTGGTTTAGATCTATACGATCCAGGCTTGGCATTCATTATCGCCATTTGCATGAGCTTCGTTGCCGTTGGTTCTGCTAAGCTTCTTGAAAAAATGGGTGTTGATGATGCGGTTGGTGCAGTTGGCGTACACGGTGTAACAGGCTTTATTGCGGTTATTCTGGTCGGTGTCTTCGCTGGTGGAACACCAAACGTTGGTGGCAACCCTGACATCACGCTATACGGTCAAACAGTTTGTGCAATCGTTATTGCCATTCTAGGCTTTGTTCCTGGTTACCTTGTGTCTCTAGTACTTAAGAAACTAGACGTACTACGCGTACCAGCGAATGTAGAAGATTTGGGTCTTGATGAAGTAGAAATTCTTGCTCACCCTTACCCAGAAACAGTTCCATCATCTACAGCTAAATCATAAGTAAAAGGAGCATTGAAATGGGTACATCTATTACAACTTGGGAAAATGTTTCAGCGTACTTTACTTTCGCGGATAGCCCAATGGCATTAGTGCTGTTTAGCCTTGGCGTAGCGGGTATTGTAGTCGGCTTAATTGGCTCGATCATGAAACACGAGAAAGAAGCATTTAAAAATCACAAATAATCTACCCCCTTGTTTGACTCATCCGATGGTGAGTTAAACATCCAAGGTTATTGTTATTTATCGTGATTAGATGATTTTAAAAGCCCTGTACTGATTCAGTATAGGGCTTTTTCGTTTTATACTGATGACATGCTTTCGCCACTCAACCGGACACAGTTTATGAAACATTATTTAGAACGAGATTACGCAGGCTACGGCCGCCAACAACCTCATGCGAACTGGCCAAACAAGGCCCGCATTGCAGTGCAATTTGTTTTAAACTTTGAAGAAGGTGGCGAAAATTGCGTGCTTCATGGCGACGAACATTCAGAAACCTTTTTATCCGAAATTTTTGGCGCGCAGCCTTACAAAGACCGCCACATGAGCATGGAATCCTTATACGAATACGGTTCACGTTCTGGCGTTTGGCGCATTCTCAACGAGTTTGAACGCCGTAATCTACCACTGACCATATTTGCCGTATCTACTGCTTTACAACGTAACCCTGAAGTCGCGAAAGCCATTGTCGACGCCAATCACGAAATCGTCTGTCATGGCTTAAAATGGATTCATTACCAAGACATGAGCATCGAACAAGAGCGCGAACACATGCAACAAGCGCTCGACATGATAGAGCAAGTAACAGGCGTAAAACCAAGCGGCTGGTACACAGGACGGGACTCTCCAAACACTCGAGCCTTAGTCGCAGAGCAACCTCAACTAAAATACGATTCCGATAACTATGGCGACGACTTACCTTACTGGGTTGAAGTACCGCATCATGAAGACGCAACGAAAACGAAACCGCACCTGATTGTGCCTTACACGCTCGACTGCAACGACATGAAGTTTTCTTCGCCTTATGGCTTCAGTCATGGCGATGAGTTCTTCCAATATTTAAAAGACAACTTTGATTGTTTGTACGAAGAAGGCGCAACCGCACCGAAAATGATGTCGATCGGTATGCACTGTCGAACCTTAGGAAAACCAAGCCGTTTCATGGCCTTAAAACGTTTCCTAGATTACGTGCAGTCACATGAAGATGTATGGATTGCTCGACGCGGTGACATTGCCGATCATTGGATAGAAAACCACCCACCTAAAGACAATATCTAGAGATGTAAGAACGCATGTTTAAAAAGTTAAGCCTGATCGTATACGGTGTTATTTATTTTATTATCATTGTTGCTAGTCTTTATGAGGTTCTCTTTCAGGGAGCCTCTGCGTGGGACTCAATAGGGATATTTTTTTCTATTTGGGCTTTCATTGGTTTTGTTCATTACGTTTTTGAAAAACGTTTTCAGAGCCCGAAAGTATGGAAAAGACTATTTTATTTGAAATGTGTGGGCCTTGCGGGGTTTTTGGTGCTTTTTATTATTTCACCTAATATTTATTCTTTTCTTAATTTTCTTTTTATATTGATTTACGAACTTCCTATGCTTACTTGTATTTATAAATACAGTCAGCCTAAAGGTGATATTTGGACTTCAGAATCAGAAAAATTACAATTTATTCATTTAGCTAAAGTACTAGATGATGGAAAGGAATTATCAGCCTATAAAAACATTGATCAAAAAAGTATCACGGTACTGATAACGAAAGTGAATGGCACATATAAAGTAAAGGTCGATAGGCAATCTAATTATGCTGAATCTTTTACGAAAGACTTTTCTACTGTTCCTAAAGCAGTATCTTTCATGGAGAAATACGCATCTATTAATATGGATGAACTGCTTGCATCGAATACATAAGAGAACCTGAGAATCATTAACCGCTCAAGAGAGTTTGGGATTGGTTCGCTGTTGGCACGAGCGTATGCTGGAAAAACTACAATAGAGATTAAATCATAAGATATTAAAAGCTCTCTGTTCTTTATAAACAGGGAGCTTATTTATTTTGAACAAAATAAATACCATCAAATACCGTATGTGCGTTTTGCGCCTTCTATTTGGCTGGCTTCATCCACATCAGGCAGTAAAAAATAGCCGGGGGCGATGATCGGCTGAGCACTGGATATATCCACCAGAATAATGCCTTTCACAGGGAAGGCTTCTCCAGCAATGGATTCCAATAGATCAAATTGTGCTTTATAACCTCCGTCTTCTTTAGAGACATAAGTTGCCTTTCCTTTCACCTTGAATCCCTTTTGCTTAAGAACATGCACAAAGCTCACACAAACAGCGGCATTACTTTTAATGTTACTCACGCTATTGGGCGATGCTATGTTTGCAATCAGAATATGTGAATCACCAAAATACGTAAATATCTCCTTTGGTGAACAGTTAGGTGTGCCTTCTTCATCAACCGTCGCTAACCAGCAAAGCACGCTCTCATCGATAGAATCTTTTATTTCTTTTGTTAGCATTTTTTACTCTAGCCTTGTCTTATATGAACCCAATTAAAAAACTCATTACTTACCATGATTCACATAGATTTTTTGCATGAATTACTTTCGTAGGTCTCTGGGTGAAAAACCATAGTAGCGCTTAAACTTTGCAGAAAATTGGGTGTGATAGTTATAGCCGCATTCTAATGCAATATCGAGAATACTCTTATCCGTTTTGATCAATAACGTGTGCGCTTTTTCCATTCTCATTCTAGTTAAGCAGGCATAAGGGGGTTCATGAAAAGTGTTTTTAAATTTTTTTAAGAAATGAAACTCGCTCAGATACAGCTCATTAGCCATGTCACTCAAGTGAACAGAATCACCTAAGCGGTCCTGAAAATAGTCTATGATCTTTACTTGATGGGCTAGTGAAAAACAGCCTACTTTTCTTGTGCGACGCTTGGACTCTGATAGGTGAGAAGTTGCCAAATTCACCAGTACCCAGTTCGCTGCACTTTCAAGACCTAGAGCGATGTGGCTGTCATCCCAATCCGATAAAGCAATGCTTTTCATTGCTGCACTTAAGATAGGATCAGAGGCTTGTAAGGATTCATTAAAATCAAAACGATCACCATAACCGTCATTTAGCTCGTACAAATTTTTAGCAAAATAGTCGTTGCCAACATACAAATGGAAAAACTGAAGGTGACCATTGATGAACCAATTCGATTCCAAACCGTCTTTCGGAAAAACACAAATAGCGTCATCAAAGCCTGTACGTATGGCACGCCCTTTACGGTCTATTTGAGAGCAATTTTGACCGCCACGCTGATAAAAACTGATCACGTTTTCATCCGAGCCTTCATAATAAGTGTGTGTATTTTGCCCAGACCACTCAGAAATAGAAACCCCAGAAGTAATGAGAGAAGACCTCACCAAATCAACACCAGCATTCGTAAGAGTGTGTCTAAAATCCATGAAATTTCCTGCCTGAGTCACCAATCAATATCATCATAGTAAAATATCTAAGCGTAGGATCACATAGGCAAGTCACAGCAGCATCAATAAGCCAGATAGAACCAATACAAAACCGAAAATACGATTTTGAAGAAGTCTATATTTTGAACTGCTACCTGATATTAACAACATTCGGCCAGCACCTAACCACAACAAATGCCCAACGATACAAATGCAAGGGAATAAGACAGAGACTTTTATAATGTCATCATAACTGCCAGAGCCAAACGTAGTAACCAACGACATAAGCACAGCAATGGTTTTAAAGTTCAAAGCACTTATAAACAAGGCCGATTTGAAACTAAAAGAATCCAATGCCGCCGCTGCATCCTCGCGTTTCATCATCAACGTCGCGCCTAAATAGACAATATAAATCGCCCCTAATATGGACGTGTATGGCATCAGATCTGGAATGAGCCGCATGAAGGTGGAGACACCAACGCCGACTAAAATGGCATAAGCAAAGATTGGAAGGTTGAGCCCTAAAATAAACAGAAGTGACGGCTTAATGCCTTGTTTCGTCCCTAATAACGCACACATAATATTATTAGGCCCCGGACTCCATGTTAATGGTATCGCTGTTCCTAAAAAAAGCAGTAAAAAACTCATATTACCCACCTATCTATTCATGAACACCGCGCCTATAACGCGCATAGAGTCTTGTTGATAAGTGGGTATTTGATGATAAAACAGTGGGAGCTACTGTTCAGATATTGCTGTTTTCTTAATGAATATTGCTGTTTTAGATTCTAAAATAATAATGAGGACAATAGATTTAAAAAACCATCCCTTCAGGGAGCGTCACAAAAATAGAATGGCGAACTTCGTTAAAGAGCGCCTTGCTGCAGTGTCCTTCGCCTTCTGTGTCTTCCAGCAAAAGCACATCGCCGCCACCGAATTGTCGTGTTTCACCAGATGAAACTTTGAATTCACAACGCCCTTTGATGATGAACAACAGCTGACGTTGTGGCGCTGGGTGCCACTTAAAATCGTAGTCGCTTGGGGTTTCACGGAAGATGATGTCGCCCGCAGGGAAACGCTCTGATAAGAAACCAATTGGGCCGCCATCTTTTAACGTCAACTCCAATTCGCCAAAGTGGCTTTTGCCTTCTTCGTCGTTATAAATTCGTGTGAACTTCATTGTTTACCTCACAAATTTTGAATGACTTTTCATCAAGCATGAGAAGAACTTAACATAGCACTAGAGCGATTCTTCGAGCCTGCTCGGGGAGCGGCAGTGTTGTGTTGAGTTCTTCTCACCATCGAGATTTTCGAGTCTGCCCGGAGAGCAAAGTGTTATAATGGGTGACGCTTGTTCTTAGATGTTTAGATTCTTAATAGCATGATCTAACACTTCTAATGTCACCGCCACATCGCTTTCCATAATGGCTTCGGCTGGGTGATGACTAATGCCTTTGTCGCAGCGCATAAATAACATAGCGACGGGGCAAATATCCGCGATTGCCATGGCATCGTGCCCCGCGCCAGAAGGTAATGTTCTCGCTTGATAACCTGTTGTTTCAATTGCGTTGCGCAAAATATCTTGCAGGCTTTGATCACAATGCACAGCATTTGCCGAATGTGTTTGTTTCTTCTCTAACGTCACGCCACGACGATCTGCAATCGCTTGAATATCTGACATGATTTGCGCCAGTCCGACGTCACGCTTTTCATCAAATTCGCTACGAATGTCCAAGGAAAATTGTGTTTTCCCTGAAATCACATTCACGCCATTAGGGCGATTATTGATTTGTCCGACTGTGGCCACAATGCCATGTTGTTGTGCCACGTTCTCTATGGCTAAGATCATTTCACTGACCGCACACAAGGCGTCTTGGCGAAGTGGCATTGGCACTGTGCCAGCGTGTCCCGCCATTCCTGTTACCGTCAAATCAAAACGTTTAGCCCCTGCAATGGCACTCACTACGCCGACAGGTAACTCTTCGTCTTCTAACACTGGGCCCTGTTCTATGTGCAATTCAAGATAGCCCAGTAAGCCTTCGGTCGAGATCGTTGCATTGGGAATGGCATCAAAATCCAACCCAAAATTTGCCAATGCGTCTCTTAGGCTGATGGCATTTTCATCAACCAGCTCTGCCCATTCCAGAGGCCATTGGCCTGTTAAGGCGCGACTGCCTAATAACGTTGAACGAAAGCGGGTACCTTCTTCGTCTCCAAAACCCACCAAATCAAGATGAAATGGCAAATCGATATTTTGCTCATTAAAGTAATGAACCAAGGAGATCGGTGCTAATACACCTAACATGCCATCATATTTGCCACCATTTGGCACTGTGTCCAAATGACTTCCTAACAAATAACGCGGCGCACTTGGGTTGCTGCTTTCCAAACGTCCCCATAAATTTCCGGCTTCATCCTGCCAAGTTTTCATGCCAGCTTGCGACATCCACTCACCCACTAATTGGTTCGCTTGCTTATGCTCAGGTGTGAGATAGCGACGATCCAAATTTTCATCCGATTGGCTGATTTGTCCAAGTTCGTCGCAACGTGACATCACTTGTTGAGCGAGTTTGCCGTAATGGATCATGATTATGCTCCGTAAACCGACATAGCAGCATCAACCGCTTCACCAGATGGCAAAGCAAAACCCGCTCGACGCAATACTGTTTCTAGGGATTGAAGCGTGTGTAATACCGCATCCTGACGAGCGTTATAACCCATGGTTCCGATGCGCCATACCTTGCCTTTTAATGGGCCAAAGCTGGTGCCGATTTCAATATTGAACGTGTTGAGTAGGGCGTGGCGAATGGCTTCACCATCTACATTGTCAGGGATATGAACGCCAACCACATTATTCATCTTGTGGCTCAAGTCACCAAAAGGTTGTAACCCCATGGCTTGAATACCGGACAACATCGCATCGCCAGCTTGTTTATGGCGGGCAATCACTTGGTCTTGGCCTTCACGGAGTAATTCAATCGCACATTGGCGGGAGCCAAATAACATGGTCGCCGCTTCTGTGTGGTGATTAAGACGTTCTTCACCCCAATAATCCATGATCATAGACAGGTCGAAGTAGTTAGAACGAATGCGCTCGCCACCAGCATCTTCATGGTGAGCATCACGAATGCCAGCTTCCACATGGTGACGTTTGCGAATCACATCAGCAAAGCGGTCACTCATGGAGATCGGCGCGCTACCAGATGGGCCGCCTAAACACTTTTGCAAACCAACAGACACCGCATCTATTTGCCAAAGATCCGTCTCAAACGGATTACCACCAATAGAGGCCGTCGCATCGGTATAAAGCAAGACATCGTGGGCACGGCAAATGTCACCTAAATGCTCCAAGGGTTGCAACATGGTTGTGGAAGTATCGCCCTGCACAATCGCCAACAACTTTGGTTGTATTTCCTTAATGGCGTCTTCAATTTGCTGAGGGTCAAACACTTCACCCCATGTGGTTTCTATCGTATGGACTTCTGCACCAGCGCGCTCTGCGATTTCCGCCAACAAATGGCCAAAGCGACCAAACACAGGAACCAGCACTTTATCGCCCGCTTCTAAGCAAGACACCAACGCCGCTTCGATACCAGCACGAGAAGTGCCATCCACTAAGAATGTTTGCTGATTCTTAGTCTTAAAAACTTGGCGATACAGCGCCATCACCTCGTTCATATAACCTGTCATGGCAGGATCGTATTGCCCAACCAATTGCGTTGACATGGCGGTTAACACCTGTGGATAGCAATTAATCGGCCCAGGCCCCATCAATAATCTAGGAGGAAGAGAAAGTGGTTGCATGAATAGCTCCTAATAAAAAACGCTCTAGCTTAAGATAGAACTTGGTACAACATACGAAGACCAGTAAAAATCAGCACAACGGCGAATACTTTCTTCAACTTAGAGGCGTCTAAACGATTGGCTAATCCTGCCCCCACTGGCGCGAACAACACAGTCAATGGCACGATAAAAGCAAAGCCAATCAAGTTCACCAAACCAACGGTTCCGAATGGCGCATCTAATGGACGTTCGCCCACCACCAACATGGTAACTGCCGCTGGCAAGGAAATAATCAGGCCAACAGCCGCAGCGGTTCCCACGGCACGATGCGCTGGGTAATTACAAAATGTCAGCGACGGAACGGTCAATGTGCCGCCGCCAATGCCGATCATACTGCTGAAAAAGCCGATAAAAGTCGCCATCACACTTTGTCCTGCTTTACCCGGTAACGATTGGAACAAGGCCGTTTTACGTGCGAACAACATGTTCAACGCAGACAAGCTGGCAATAATGCCGAACAGCAAGGTTAACCATTGGCCTTCAACGCGAGTCACGACAATACTGCCAGCAATCACGCCAACAAAGATAAAAACGCCCCAATGCTTTAGCAAAGCGAAATCCACATTGCCTTTGGCGTGGTGAGAACGAATGGAGCTAATAGAGGTTGGAATAATGGTCGCCAAAGACGTTGCCGTCGCCACCAGCATGGCCGTATCCGCTGCCACGCCAAGACCTTGGTAAATAAAGAACAACACAGGGACAATGACAATACCGCCACCCACACCCAGCAAACCCGCCAGCACGCCAGCCACAACACCTGTGCCCATCATGGCCAATAACATGGAATAGTTTTCCATCAAAAACGACATTTTATTCTCCAGATTTAATCTATCTTTTTGTCTTAATGACTCTTAATTTGATTTGATGTGACTTGATAATGCTGAACCATCACTGCGTGGGTCAGTAGCAACCTGCATTTGACCATCCGGCATTTGCACGACCGCGCCAGCATGACCCATTAGTTCATTACACGAACCCACTATGACAAGATCGTGACCGCGAGCGCGCAAAGTGTCTGCGGCTTCTTTGGCAAAGTCTTCTTCAATTTTTAAATTATGGCTTTCATCGCCCCACGTTCTACCCAATAACCAGCGGCCTTCACTGATCGCTTTGTCTAATGGGAAGTTATGGTAAACATAACGACTAAACAGCGCCGCTTGTGTTTGTGGTTGGCCTTCACCGCCCATGGTTCCGTAACTCATACGACGGCCATCGTTCAGTTCAGCAAACGCTGGATTCAAGGTATGAAACGGTTTTAAGTTTGGTCCAAGCTCTTGTAGAGAATCCTTTTCTAATGAGAAAGACGAGCCACGGTTGTTCCAAACGATCCCTGTAGAAGGGCTAACAACGCCACTACCAAACTCCCAGAAAAGGCTCTGAATGTAACTCACCATACGGCCTTCGCTGTCACAAGCGCCCATCCAAATAGTGTCACCATGTTTCGCCACATGAGGCCAAGTTTGTGCGCTGTCTAAAGAGATATGGCTGAGCATGTCTTCTAACGATTTATCTGCTAATAGCGATTCTAAATCTGTCGTCAATCGGGACTCGTCCGTCACATATTGATTACGAGCGATAAAAGCCTGCTTGGTGGATTCGATCAACAAATGCGCCATATCAGTTGGCGTTTTCGCTTGTGAATACAAACGGTCATACAAGGCAAGAATCAATAAAGACGCAATGCCTTGAGTCGGTGCCGATAAGTTGTATATCGTGCCTGCGCTGGTTGTGACTTGTAGCGGTTTTACCTGCTTCGCTTGATAAGAATGGAAATCTTCTAAGCGAATCGGCGAACCTGCCGCTTCTAGCTCTTTTGCTAATTGCTCGGCTATTTCACCGTGATAAAAATCGTCTAAGCCTTTTTCAGCAAGGCGTTCAAGGGTTTTGGATAACGCTGGCAACGTTAAGTTTTCGCCTTCGTTATAAATGCGTTCTTCTTGGCTGTCACCGTCTTTCAGGAAAGCGGAGAAGCCTTGTATATTCTCTAAATCAGCGAACACTTTATTACTGGCCGCCACATACGTTTCTGTGACCTTACTTCCTTCGGCCGCTAGCTGAATCGCATCGTTCAACAAGGTAGATAAAGGCAAATTCGCTTGCCAGCCTGCACTGATCGACAAGGCTTCTTGCCAACCCGCTACGGCACCCGCCATTGTCAACGCGGCTTTTCCGCCACGAGTTGGAATGCTTTGATCTCCCTGATAGAAATCAAACGTTGCCCCTTGCGCGGCTTTGCCTGACGCATCAATGCCAATCGGCGCTTTGCCCGGCTCGCTGATTAACCAAAAACCATCGCCACCCAGACCATTCATATGCGGGTAAACCACAGCGATAGCGGCCGCGGCCGCCACCATGGCTTCAATCGCGGTACCGCCTTGTTCTAATACTTTTTGACCTGCTTCAGTCGCTTTGAAATGCGGAGCCGTAAAGCCGATGCCGCCTTTTTTGATACTATTATTGCTCACAAATCTTGCTCCATTAATGTTTTTGCAAATTCAATCAACGCCAAATCACTGCCTCTTGGCCCCACTAAAGACAAACCACAAGGCGCGCCGTCTAACTCGCACACGGGCAAGTGCAACTGAGGTAATCCAGCCAAGCCAGCAATAGCGGTTAAATTCATCAATTGGTTGCGATAGTCGGCTAACTCATCGTTACTGGTGGTAAAAAGCGGCGATAATCCCGGTGTCGTTGGTATGATCATCACACTATTTTTCAGGGCCGTCTGCATCCATTCGCTAAAGGCTTCTCGTTGTTCTTGAGCCGCCTTTACTTCTTCTGCTGAAATAGTGCGGCACCATTCAAATCGTTGGGCGATGTCTTCGGCAAAAACAGGTTTCTCTGAGTCAATCCATTCACCGTGCTCTTGCCAGATTTCCGCACCTTGTAAAGTACGAAAGGTCTCGCTGGTTTTCCATTCTTCAGGGTCAAGGTGAAGTTCGGCTTCGTTCACCAGCAAACCTCGTTGTCGCCATGCGCTCAACACCGATTTCATTTCGCTCTTATGGGCCACTTGAGCAATCAAATTATGGGCGATCAGAACCTGACTGTAGGACGTGTCTTTCGATACTGGCAGCAAGACGTTAGCGACTTTTTCTAAGCTAATGAGATCTTTTGTTATCCAACCGACCGTATCAAAAGACGGTGCTAATCCCACCATATTGTCCATTTTGATAACGCCATGAGTCGGACGCAGCCCAAACAAACCATTGTAGCTTGCTGGCACTCGAATCGAGCCGCCGGTGTCGGTTCCTAAGCCAATATCTGACTGACCTGACGATACCGCCACCGCGGAACCCGAAGACGAACCACCGGGCAAACGATCAGGCGTAATTGGATTCTCAGGCGTGCCGTAATGAATGTTCTGGCCGTTTAAACTGTAAGCCAATTCATCGGTAATGGTTTTGCCACTGAATTGCGCGCCCGCTTCTATTAAAGCCGTCACACTTGATGAGGTGTTAGTCGGAATATCGTGGGACGCTAACCAGCTTGGGTTACCTGCCGTTGTTGGCAAGCCTGCCATATGAAACAAATCTTTCACCGCCAACCTCATACCTTGCAAAGAAGCACTCATATCTTGTGAAGAAGTACAGGCACTGGTCGCTTCAATGGGCTGTAGATCAGAATGACTCAATTGCAGAAATGGGCTCTGAACGATGGAATGTTTCATAGGGTTTCCTCATATAGACAACATATGAAACAACCGTTTCATAACAATGTCAAATGAAACACTCTGATTGGTGGGTTTATCTTACGCAGAAAACGTGTGTTGTTTGCCAATGAAAATCATTATAGAAACTGGATGGGTTAGGTCTTTAATGATTTCTTTTGCTCAATAGCGTCACTGCGGATCAAGCCAATTCTAATAGCAAAAGCCCAGTGAGGAAAAAAATCCCCACTGAGCCTCATCATAATAAAACTTAACTCTGCATCAATAATTGATCTAACGCATCATGCTCTGCCACAAAATGACCCGGACTATGCTCAAGCAATTTAGGTAAATACCCCTTTTTCTCCGTCTTAAGTTTAGAAGGCAAAAACTTCAATTGCGCATCTGGGTTCATTGGCGAAGGAAGCTCCCCTGGGATTTTAATCGCTTTTCGTTCACGCTCTATTTTAGGATCCGGAACTGGCACAGCTGAAATCAACTGCTGAGTATATGGGTGAACAGGGTTGTCATAGAGGTCTTCACTTTTTGCCAACTCTATCACCCTACCTAAGTAGAGCACCATTATACGGTGGGACACTTCTCGTACGACGGCTAGGTCATGAGAAATAAAGAGAATAGACAGTTGGAACTCTTGCTGTAGGTCCATCAGTAGTTGAATAATCTGCGCCTGCACAGAAACATCCAAGGCAGATACCGCCTCGTCACAAATCACCAACTTTGGCTTAACTATCATTGCACGGGCAATGCCCACACGCTGATTTTGCCCTCCTGACAATTCATGAGGATAACGATTACGCATATTGCGATCTAACCCAACTCGATCCATCATTTTTAGAACTTCTTCTTTCATTTCACTGCGACTGAGTGAGGAAAAGGTTTGCAATGGCTCCATGATGGAATCTGCAATAGTCATCCGAGGATCTAAACTGGCTAGAGGGTCTTGGAAGACAATTTGCAGGTCCTTACGTTTATCTTTAAGCTCTTCTTTCTTTAAACCATTTAATGGTTTACCTAACCAGCAGACCGAACCAGCACTAGGGGGAATAAGCTGAAGAACAGAACGAGCTAAGGTTGATTTCCCACAGCCACTCTCACCGACAATACCAAGAGTTTCCCCTTTTCGTAATTCAAAACTAATCCCATCCACTGCTTTTAACGGTACTTTTTTTGGCCAAAGACCACCGCCCACCGAAACATCAAAGTGCACTTTTACATCATCAACTTTTAAGAAGTCTGCGCCACTAACGGATTCATCAATCGGCATTTGATTTTTATTATGTTGGCGGTCTGGGCTATCAATACGTGGCATAGAATCAATCAACATCTTGGTGTAATCATGTTGAGGATTATAAAAGATGTCTTCTGTTATCCCTTCTTCAACATATTCCCCACGGCGCATCACATGAAGACGATCACACATGCGGGCCATGACGCCCATGTCATGGGTGATTAAAGCGATAGCGGTACCGTTTTCTCGCTTTAACTCATCCATCAAATCGAGAATCTCAGCCTGTACGGTCACATCCAGTGCTGTGGTTGGCTCATCGGCAATTAATAACGATGGCTGACACAACATAGACATTGCAATCATGACACGTTGACGCATCCCTCCTGATAGCTCATGTGGGTACTGATTTAACCGACGTTTAGACTCGGCAATTCGCACTCTATCTAGCCATTGAGCACAAAGTCGATCTGTTTCTTCTCGGCTTAGGTCCATGTGAAGCGACGAAACTTCACGCATTTGCTCTAAAATCGTTAGATGTGGGGTCAGTGACGTCAATGGATCTTGGAAGATCATCGACATATTTTTACCACGCACACGGTTCAACTCAGAAGTTGATAACGATAATAGGTGGTGGCCCTGAAAAATGATATCGCCTTTCGCACGGCCATTTCTCGCTAACAACCCCATTGCAGCCATAAAGGTTTGGCTTTTTCCTGAGCCACTCTCGCCAACAATACCAACACACTCACCGGGATTAATGGAAAAACTCACCCCTTTCACTGCCTCTACTTCACCATCATGTGTTGCAAAGGATATTTTTAAGTTATCTACACTAAAAATAGGTTTAATAATCTCTGTCATGATATATCCCTAACGATCTTTAGGATCGAATGCATCGCGCAAACCATCACCAATGAAGAAGAAACAAAATAGGCCCGTCACAAAGAAGCCTAACGGAAATGCTAATTGCCAAAGGGTGCCATACTGAATAGTGGACGCACCGTCACTAATCAATGCTCCCCATGATGTCAGTGGTTCTTGAATGCCTAGACCTAAAAACGAGATAAAGCTTTCCAGTAAGATCAAGCTAGGAATCATCAATGACATATATACCACTACTATCCCAAGCAAATTTGGAATGATATGACGAACAATAATTTTAAAGTCACTGACACCTGCCATCACTGCCGCTTCAATAAACTCTTTATGTTTTAAGGTGAGGGTTTGCCCACGAACAATACGAGCCATGTCCATCCAAGAAAACAATCCCAGACCGATAAAGAGGATATAAACAGAGCGTCCAAACATAACGAACAAGATAATCAAAATGAACATATAAGGGATCGACATTAAGATATCGACAAAGCGCATCATGACATTATCAATTGTGCCGCCAAAGTAGCCTGCGATCGCCCCGTATAGTACGCCAACAGTCACGGCAACAAGGGTTCCAATAAATCCAACCATGAGCGAAATTTGAGTCCCTTGCAGTACCCTTGAATAAAGGTCTCGACCTAAATCATCCGTGCCAAAATAATGCCCATTAGTTATTGAAGGCGCTCCCATTTCAGCAGCATTACCTATCAAGTCCCAATCAATAGTTTCATGATCCCACTGACTTAAAAATGGACCTAAAAAAGCAATAAGAGTCATTGTTAATAATACAAAAACACTCATTAATGCTGCTTTATTGTTTCTGAAACGCCGCATTGCATCTTGCCATTGCGAACGCCCTTTGATTTGTCCTTGATCGGCATTACTGTTAATCAGAGCTGCCATCTTCTTTTTATTTACTAACATTTTAGTCTCTCTCAAAGTCGTATTTTGGGATCTAACCAAGCGTAAGTGATATCAACTAAGGTATTAAAAATAATCGTCATCACCCCAAAGACAATCGTCACCCCCATTAACAAGGAGTAATCGCGGTTCAATGCCGCATCGACAAAAAACTGCCCCATACCACCAGTACTGAAATAAATATCAATAATGACGGACCCAGTAATCATGTAGACAAATGCTGGACCAAGGTAAGAAATAACGGGTAATAGTGCTGGCTTTAAGGCGTGGCGCAATATAATGCGACGTATCGGGACGCCCTTTGCTTTTGCCGTACGAATAAAATTCGCATGCAATACCTCTAGCATCGACGAACGTGTGATACGGGCAATACTGGCCATATAACTGGTAGATAGAGCGAGAATAGGCATTACGACATATTCCCATTGACCACCATTCCAGCCACCGCCAGGTAGCCAATTCAGCCATAACGTGAAGATGATGACTAAAATAGGGGCCATGACAAAGTTAGGTAATACTTGTGCTCCAATAGAGAAACCAACGGCGGCATAATCAAGTTTGGTGTTATGTCTTACCGCTGCAATGATTCCCAAAGGAATCCCAACAGCCACGGCAACCAAAAATGACCAAATGCCATATGTTAAAGTAACGGGAAAGCCTTGAGCTAAAATCTCGTTAACTGATTTATCCGTATATTTAAAAGACGGACCAAAATCAAAATCGAAAATAATACCTTTAAGGTAGACGTACAGCTGTTCAAACCAAGGTAAGTTCAATCCGTACTTACTTTCTAAATTTGCCAACACCTCCGGAGGTAGACCTCGATCTGACGAGAAAGGGCTTCCTGGAGCTAACCGCATCAGGGCAAATGAGATAAGAATTAAAATCAAAATCGTGGGGATCGACGAACCCATTCGTCGAATAATAAAACTAAACATAGGCTATTACCTTGAATAAAATCAAACTAAAAACCACCCCTTGATAAGGGTAATCACTAATTGCGTTTGCTATCGATTTTGCCCTGTAAAACATAATAGGGCTTGAAGAGCTCAAGCGCTTCGCCAACCATGACAAAGCGCTTGAAAAGCTTACTCTGCCGTTTTGTAGAATTCACGGCTGTAGGTTATCTGCTGAATATTCTCTGTTGGCCACCCCTTTAGAGTGTCGTGAATCATGTATGTGCCTGCAAAGAAGTACACAGGAATGACAGGCATTTCTTCACTCATCAGTCTTTCAACTTGGGTGTAATTTGCGCTGGGATCTGCGCTGGTTTTAGCTTCCTCCATCAAACGATCTACTTCGTTGTTTTTCCACTTTCCATAGTTGTAGTTCGCTTTCGATGTCGCTAGGTCTAAGAAGGTTGAAGCTTCATTGTAAGCACCACAAAAAGCGCCACGAGTCAGTTCAAATGCTTGTTTGGTTCGACTGTCTAAAAAAGTCTTCCACTCTTGATTAACCAGTACAGCCTGAACACCTAACTTTTGTTTCCACATTTGCGATATAACAGTCGCTACTTTCTTATGAGACTCGCTGGTGTTGTAGAGCATTTCAAACTTTAATGGATTACTCTTGCCATAACCGGCTTCAGCCAACAACTTAACTGCCTCAGCATCACGCTGTTTTTGTGGCCATTGAGCATAGTCAATATAAGGGGCCTTGAATCCCAGTGTTGCAGTAGGGGTGAAAGTATAAGCTGGTGGCTCGCCTCCTTTCATGACATTTTTCACAATCACATTTCGATCTAATGCATAAGAAAGGGCTTTTCTAACTCGAACATCTTTAAAGGCTTCTGGACCATTATCCGATAAGTTAAAACCATAATAATAATTGCATAAACGAGGGAGTGAATAAGCTTCCGAAGGATTCGTTTTTTCTAAAGAAGCGTATTGGCCAGCAGGGATATTAGTCTTATCAAGGTCACCCGCTTTATAGCGAAGCAGAGCTTGATTCTCATCATCAATTACCAATGCCGTCACTTTTTCTAAAATGGTTTCGCTATTATTCCAATACTCTGAATTACGTTCTCGAATGCTTTTTTCTTTCAGTGTCCAATTGGTTAATTTATAAGCCCCGTTAGAAACGATATTCTCTGGACGAGTCCACTCATCACCGAATTTCTCTACTGTTGCACGATGAGTTGGGAAGGTTGTTGCTCTCGTCACCATAGAAGGGAAATAAGGGATAGGCGCATCCAAAGTCACCCTAAAGGTATAATCATCCACGGCTTCTACACCTAACGCATTAGGATCCATTCCATCGTTTAAAATAGCTTTGCCGTTCTTGATTCCCATTATCTCCATATACCAAACATAAGGGGATGCGGTTGCAGGGTCGATAGCACGTCGCCAAGCATAGACAAAGTCATGGGCTGTTACTGGGTCACCATTAGACCAATTCGATTTACGTAGGTGGAAAGTATAAGTTTTTTTGTCTTCTGAAAGGTCATAACTCAGTGCAACCCCCGGTACAGCATTACCCAACTCGTCTTGGTTCAACAGCCCTTCAAAAAGATCTCGGACAATCGTAGAACCTTCAACCGTTGAGACCAATTGTGGGTCAAGGGTAGCAATGCCGTCAGGTAGACGATAAGTAAAACTTTGATCACTTGCCAGCACTTCACCAGTCACTGGGTGGTTGGCAGCCACCACTGCTCCAGACATAAGTGAACTTGCTGCTGAAATGGCTAAAATGAGAGCCGACTTATTGATATCACACTTTATATTCATCTTAATACTTTCCTTTTAACGATCGAATAACTGGGTTAATTACGATTATTTAGATCGGTAAATGAGCCTTAGTAGTAGACATCCTGTCACAAAACCAACAACTTATTCCGACCTTCATGACTTCACCATGACAACTCTTTCAACCAATATCCAATCGCAAAACCACATATAGTATGCCTAAATATTATAAGAAAAAGACTTTCTCAAGGGCACAAAGGAGAGGCAATACGCAAGCATCGTCACAATGAACTAAGACATAATTTACCAATTAATATGAGGTGAGATATTCAAGTCTAATGCTTAAAAATCTTTAAAAATCTTTAAAAATCAAATACAACAGCGATAGCTATTTATCTTGCTTAAGATTAGGAAAACAGTTCGTCAGTCACACTACTCACGGCTTTAAAATTTGGAAGAGAGTTAGGAGAATCGCTTTATTTATATGTCTCCTAACAGGGGTTAAAATAGACAAAAAATTGATCAGCCAATACTGGCTATTAGATTATTACGATCATTTTGGAAGCATCTACGGCGTAAATTCGTGTTTAACACCGTAGATATTTAGATTATTTAGCACGTAAATCTAAGATAGGCATATTTCCGTTTCCGAGAATGGTTGCTGGTAGTTTACCATCCCAATTTTGAGCTTCAGTCAGTTTAATAATCAAAGGATTATTACCTAGCGCTTTGGCTTTAGCTGTGATCGCTTCCGCCTCTGCCAAACCTTTAATTCTAATGGACTCCGCTTCTGCTATAGCAACCAAATTAATTCCGTCTGCTTTTGCTTTTGCCGTATTCACACCACGTTGGGCTTCTAGGTTTTGACGTGCGAGTTTATGCTTTTCTGCATCCGCGAGGTTCTTCTCCGTTTGTTTTGTTTCAATAGAAGCAATGTATTTGGCAGGCAGCTCTATATTCTCGATCTGAATATTATCGACTGTAACAGGGAAGTTTTTCATTTCTTCAATTAAATTTCTTTCAATCAACTGAATGGCACTGGCTCTATCTTGGATCAATTGCTCAGCTGCGAATTTAGGTATCACATCTTTGGTGGCAGATCTAAATCTGGGGTCTAATATTCTCTGCTCAAATTGAGATAAGCCACCGTATTGCCTAAATAGTTCTAACGCCGCTGATTTTTCAACTGTCCAGTTAACAGAAACCACAACGGTCACTGGCATTTGCTCTTCAGTACTTGATGCCATTTTCTCTTCATTCTTACGAGTCCTAACTTCAATTTCTTCAACAGAGTCAATTAATGGAACTTTGAAATGCAATCCCGGTGAAACTTGATTCTGTGCTTCACTAAACCTTTTCACAATGCCTACATGACCTTCATTAACCGTGTATGTAGAATCGAAAATGACGGTTAGAAAAGCAATGGCAATGAGTGCGTCGATTATTGTTCGCTTTGGTTTTATAGATCCATTTTCCATATATCTTTTCATTTCTTTTCCCTTTCAATTAATTTTTTTTGAGACAATGTAAAGCTAAATCACCTACATTAAAAATACTTTGGCGGCTTATGGTCGCAGCGTCGCTATCAATTGTTTTGCCCTCACTTAAAACCCCTATGTGATAATTATTAGTAAGGTAATCGATTGTAGGTTATCTGCCAACTTAGATTGACGATTGGCGTTTTATTCTATTACGCACCAATAAGTCAAATGAAACAGCGTTAGCCGCGATGTGTTAGATAAGATGTTATGAACACACTGAGTGAGAGATTCTTGAAATAAACGTATTATTAACAGGAAGAAGCCTTTGTACGAAGTATTAGTAAGGCGCACTAGCCGTGCCAAGGCCTCAGGAAGGGAGATTAAGAGTGGCTAATAAACTTTCCATCAGCTCCAGACCTAAATCAATGTCGTCTGGCAATCGAGAAAAATGCTCGTACTGATTACCAACCACATTGAAATCTAGCAGCTCAACGGCTTCGTTATCGTATTCAGGGTGTGTTGAGCACAGCAACCACAGACCCTTTCCGTATCCACCTGACACAATCGCTGCTAGTTTTTCTGGTAAGTCAGCAAAAGACGCCAGAACCTTATAATCCTTTGCCTCATCATCAGTTGCCGTATAAGGCTTAAAAAAACAGCCACCCAAATACAGAGAGGAAACCGATTTGCCTTGGTATTCCAGCGTCACTAAATGGGCATCGGTCTGATTGTAGTTATCACCCCGACCAAACGCCTCTATCGGACCTATCGCCGCCGCCGAGAAGAAATTCAATTCATTCTCAGTAATGATCTCATGGGGAAAACCTTGCGCCCATTTTGTCACACTACAGCCCATATAAGCGCCAGCACAAATACCAAAATAGCGGCCACCCTGTTTAACGTAGCTTTTAATCATGCGGCTTGCTGCGCCATTAAGCTTATCGGCTTTGTAGCGGCTGGCTCCGCCGGGCATAACGAATAAATCCACGTCATCCGTTAAAGCACCGTTTAAAATTTCATTAGCATTAACGAAGCAAACGCTACTTTTACCGTACAGCCGTGCCAGCGCGTAATAGAGGATGTGGTTAGCGGAAACATTATCGGTATAAATCTGAATGTTCACCTGACTTCCTCTATTACTGTCTACACAGATATTACGATGTGGCTTTAGCCTGTCGAGACAACAAGCTTGCTGGGCGAGCTTTCGCAATGGCTGCGGTTAACAAACCCGCGATAATCGCTTTAATAATGTCACCAGGGATAAAAGCCGTCATCAATGCTGCGGACTCAAGGAATGTTTTTTCCAATACGATCGCCATGCCAACAATGCCAAACAGGTACATCACGAAGATGCCGCCAACAATAGAAGCAACGACTGAAACAAGCGTAATAGAACCACTGCGCCACTTCTCAACGATCAAACCTGTCACATAAGCAGAAATCGGCCAGCCAATTAGGAAACCACCCGTTACGCCAAAAAACAGCCCTAAGCCTCCGCGGCCACCCGCCAATAAAGGCAAGCCAATGGCGACAAGTAACAGCAGTAATAACACCGCCAACGCACCTCGTTTGGCACCCAGTATCGTGCCGCAAAGCATAATACCAAGACTCTGTGCAGTAATCGGCACACCAAAACCTAAGGTAATTTTAGGTATCAATCCCAGTGCGGCAATCAAAGCAGCAAACAACGCGATATAAGCAATATTCTTTTCCATCTATTTTCTCTCTTGGTTTGTTAATCCGCCGCGGGCCTTTAAGGCTTCGGCAACATGGTCCGCATCGTCAAGCGCGAGGACCGTAAAAGGTAAAATGATTCGCCAGCCAGAGCGGCGGTTTGAACGTGCTCGCCATGCCAAAGTCAAACTCTGCCCTTTGGAAACCAGCACCGGTGTCATTCGTATCACCAAGGCAATCGCCAACTCTAGTACACGAGGGTTAAAGCCAAGCCGTTGCAGTGGGCGAGTTAGCCAATGCACAACGTCTATCATGTCGGAAAGGCGCGTTGTCATGGTGACTAAATTCGCCAGCCCCACCGCGGAGATCATACGAAAAGCCACGGTTAAACCCAGCGGCAGCTCGTCTGTGAACAAGTGCCAAGCCACCACAATAAAAACAAACGGCCACAAAATCTTCAGATGCTTCCAGCCATTTTTAAAAAACCGCATCCCGGGCAATGCATAGAGCGCAACCACAAAGACCAAAAACACACCATGAAAGAGGACGCTATCAACAAAAAACAAGCCAAAGGTCACTAAACACAGCAACCCTAACTTTAATCCGGCAGGCCAGCGATGTGCGCGGGTTTCAATTGGAGAGGTCAGAGATATCATCACTTTCTCCCAGTTTATGCATGGCCGCTAAATAACGTGGCATCACCTCGTCAGACTGCCCCAAGGCTTCGACTTGCCCAGCTTCTAGCCATAAAAGCTGGTCGTAATTCTGCAAATCATCGGGGTCATGACTGATGTGAATAAGACTGCCAGAAAAGGTATCGAGGTAACGCTGCAATTGGCGCTTGGTGGGAATGTCCAAGCCAGCAAACGGCTCATCGAGAATAATGAGATTCGGCTTCATGGCGACAATCGACATCAGGCAAACCAGATGTTTTTGCCCCTGAGACAACGCAGAACAATGGGCATCCTGCCAGTGTTCTTTGCCGAAGGTAGACAAGACTTCCAGAGCGTTATGTTTCGCAGTGGTTTTATCTTGTCCCAGTTGACGTAAGCCAAATATGACTTCTTCTAATACGGTTGGGAAAATAATCTGATGTTCCGGATTTTGAAACAGCAAACCCACCTCACGTAAGGCTGCGCGGCGGTCTTTAAACGGATCAAAGCCAGCAATGTCAAGCTGCCCAGACGTGGTGTCAATCAATCCAGAAAGCAAGCGAGATAAAGTGGACTTGCCCGAACCATTACGACCAATCACACCAAGTCGACGAACATTCGTCTGTAGAGACAACTGGTTAATGATCTGTTTGCCTTCGATCTCTAGGCAAACCTGATCTAACCGAATGGCACAACCAGTCGTAGTAGAACTTTCAGCAGGGCTATTCATATTAATCATTCACACCAGCGCACATCACAGACACAACGTGCCACAGACGCACGCCTAACAAAGAAGATACACGGGTAAAGTACGCGTATCCGTAGATCTTGAGCGCGAGATACTAGCAATGCCAGCAATCAATGTAAACTGAAAGTTTTTAGGTGGTTTACAGATGTTTAAAAAGAAACCTAGTGACTGGAGTTTTTTCCCTAAGGCTCCAATTCATCCAGTGTTTCATACAATTCTGAAATGTCTTGCGCTTGGTTGCTGGCACTGTCACCCAGAAAACCAAAGGTGCGGTTGCACAACATAGAGATCAAACTCATTGGTGCGGCGTAGCTATCGAATGGACTTTCGTTGCCAAGATGACAAACAAGCACGTCAGACACTTGCTGATTATAAACCTGCCCTGTTGGGTCAGTAATCAAGACAGTATCGCGCCCTTCCAAGACCTGTATGATGTGTTTGAATTGACGTGTGCGCCTTCTGAAGCCCAAAAGCACAATCACTTCATCATCAAGAATATCGTGCAAGTCTTCACCTAAGGTTTGACCGGGCTGCGGCAATAAACGCACAGAATGGCGCACTTGTTGAAGTTGTTGACGGAAATGCAACGCCATTGGATACGCATTTCGGAAACCAATTAAGGTAACGCGACTCGCCTTCGCCAATCTCTGACTTATGTCGTTAAGAATATCGGGGCGCAAGCCTTCAAAGGTCAGAGAAAGGTTTTTCATTTCTTGAGCGGTTTGATCTAACGATGCCCCTTCGATAAAAGTCGGCACGCCACTTTCTCGCAAAGCAAGTTGAGCTTGTTTTGCCCCTTGGTGCGTTTCATAACCAAGCTGACGAAAAAAACGACTCACAGTCGCTTTTGAGGTTTTGGTGTTGTCTGCAATTTCTGCCGATGTTTGGCTCACAATTGCCAATGGATTCTGTTGTAGATAATTCGCAATCGACCGTGCAGAAGGAGAAAGGTTAGGGTAATTTTTCTCGATTAGGGATAGCACATCCTGCTTTGTCGTCACGTAAAAACCTCTGTTTGATAATAATTACTAATAAGGTAATAGATTGTAGATAATCTGCCAACAGAGATTCACTTTTTATTTCAACTCGCACAAAAAAAGAAACTTAAGTTTCACTTGCTCGTCAAGCTTGAAAGTAGCGACTGCCGCTGCTTAACTCGAGTGTATTCTCAGCCAACTTACTTAGTTCGATTCTAGATGCTCCATAAAATGGTAGCTTCTCGGTGTACTTCAATCAGGTTTTCAAAAGAGTGCTATTATTTAATGAATATTTTAATTTTGTTACTTATTTGTCATCTTAATAGGATAGCGTTCATAAAAACCTTACCCGTTTCATTGCCAATAGGAGCAACTCCAAAATGAAAATGAAAGATCAATTAAATAGCCCTCAGCCGTTGAAAAAGCATAAAGCTAAGTCTAAAAAGGCAGAATCAAAGAAGAAAAAACAGGCAAAAATTGAGGGTAAAAAACAATCTAAAGAAAAGAAGGTAAGTAAAACAAAAGAATCGACACCTATTATTGAACAGCCTGTGGTGGCCCCAAGCAACAAAAAAAAAGGAAAACCAGCACCTGCGAAACAAGCCGCTCCACAAGAGAAGAAAGCACCAGAAGTAAAACCGGAGTCAGCTCAAGTAGCCACTCAAACACCAGAAGAACTAACAACAACCCTTACAACCACTTCCACAGAAAGCTTAACCAGATCACGCGTTTCAAAAAGCCTAGAGCCAATGTCAAAAGAAGACCAGTTAGTTGCGGTGAATCAAATCATTAAACGTTTATTATTAAATGAAATTTCACAAGGAGAAGCACTTCGTGAATTACGAGTGAATGTTTTGCGTCTAAGGCAAGAAGCTTACACTGAGTTAACTGGCGTTTCGCGAAAAACCTTGTCTGAAATCGAAAACGATAAAGGTAACTATACACCTGAAATTATTAACAAAGTTTTTAAACCTTTTGAATTAAAAAGCAGTCTAGTGCCAACATCGAGCCAATTATTGGTTGCGATTTTAAGCAGCTAATTTGTTACAGTCGCACTATCAATGACAGTAAATAATTAATTCATTATTTAGGAAAACTTTATGATTCTGCACAATTTTTTTGCCTTCAGGAAACGGTTATAAAACCCATTTATTATGCGCCTTCTTAGGACTAAAAGTGTCGCGGAAAGCATACAGCATAACCAAAGGCGAAACTCGAACAGACGAATTTTTAGCATTAAGCCCGAGTGGTAAAACCTCAGCTTTAGAGTTGGGCAATGGGGAAGCACAGACTTTCAGATAAAGTCATGTTTTATATCCTACAAAACGGAAACTTAACATGCTTAACCTTACCTATTTTAGCGGTTTTCTAATCGCTACGGCCATCATAGTGCTAACACCAGGGTCAACGGTGGCATTAGCTTCGAGTCAAGCCGTCCGGTATGGACCAAGAGCTGCAGGGTTGGTTGTCATAGGTGATGCGGCTGGAACATTAATTCAGATAATAATCGCAACGGCAGGACTCCAGCTACTGCTTGAATATGCACTGGCGTATTTACCTCATATGCAAATTCTAGGAGGCGCCTACATACTTTACCTAAGTTATGCCGCTTTTCGATCTCCTAAGGTAAATGCAGCAGGCAGGGATACAGCACCAACAGGGTTCTTACGTGCCATATTAAGTGGCTTCATTGCTTGTGTGACAAACCCAAAATCCATCATTTTCTTCATTGCATTATTCCCTAGCTTTATTGACCCGACGCTTAATGTAACCTTCCAATCTACTATTTATGGGATTGTTTTTATTTCCTTAGATGCACTCTGTATTATCATCTACGCGCTTCTCGCATTCTATATTTTTAATCGAGACGCCACTCAAAAAGTAAATATCAATATCGTCAGCGGACTTGGCTTTTTGTTTATCGCATCATTACTGATATTAAGAGGAATTTCTGAGTTTAAACCATTGGTAGCCTGACAAAATTAGCCTGGTAGTTTTTAATGGGTCAAAGTGCTGTTATGGGAAAAGGGACCACAGGACAATTAAGAACAACATTAGTTCTTGTGATCGTAACCAGACCTTCTTCTTCCGCGACAAATATGGCTTCTTCTGATTTTAATTCTCTCGCTTGGCTTGGGTCTTTCCATACCACTGTGTACATTATCCAAAGAGGAGAGTAGCGGTGATCTTCACTCAAATAACCTAATGGTTGAGGCGCAGAAGGGAAAACAGTATGAGTTTGTTCATTATTGGGAAATGAATACACACGCTCTAAAGCCGTTTTGACTTGAGGTGGTTTCGGGTATTTCGGAATAGCATCACGCAAACGCGGAGCATAATTGGCATTTTTTAACCGAGCAATGTCTCGATCAGAAACATCTGTCGTGACGTAAGCCACTTCTTCGCCATTATACCAAGCATAAAATAATGGCAGAGTTATCTGTGCCGGCTTCTGGACGCTGCTGCAAGCCATTAATAACAATGACAGGCCGACTAAAAACACATTTTTAAACAGCATGATTATGCTCCAATATTTGATTATGTCTCATTGTTTAATAACACCTATAAAAAAGAAAGGCGCTTTATGTAAAGGGCATCAAATTCACAAGGCCCAGAAGTAGACAATAAGTACTCATGTAAATTCAATTTTTTTGAGCAACAAAACGCTGACTCAGATTCGCTGCCAAGTGAGAGCCAAATAATGGGTGAGGCACAGGCGCCACCGCAAGAACGATATCCACAGAAGGCACAGCGGGTAAATCACTGCTTTGGATGATCTCTAACCCATAAGACACGCTGGACATAGCCATGGCACTGACCCCATGACCTTTTCGCAATAAACCTTTCATGACTGTCGCACTGGCACTACTGCACATGATTTGATACTCACGCCCTTGTTTTTCCAACCCGTCAATAGCGGCACTGTGAAACTTACAGTCAGGTTCATAAAGCACCAAAGGTAATGGCTTTATGCCTTCCACTTTTCCTACATTCGCGCCTTTCACCCAAACGCCAGTATCGTGTTTCAGCAAGTAACCTTCTTCCATATCTGGTGCACGACTTAAGACGGCTAAGTCAACTTTCCCTTGGTCCAGCATCAAGCGTAGCTGAGTGCTGCAATCACAAATAATACGCAAACTTTGACTCGGTAACGTTTCTCGGATCAAATCGACCAAAGAAGGCAAAATAGATTCCGCGTAATCATCAGGGCAACCAATCACCAAAGGTGGATGTTGAAGGTGCGTTGAAAAGTGTCCAAGCGCTTCATCATGTAAAGCCACAAGGCGTCTTGCATAACTCACTAACTGTTGGCCTTGTTCAGTTAATCCAAGGTTACGCCCTTCTTTCACAAACAACGTATGGCCAGTATCTTCTTCCAGACGCTTCATTTGCATACTGATCGCGCTTTGGGTACGAAAAGTCTGCTTAGCAGCACGAGTAAAACTGCCCGTATCGACAAACGCGATAAAACTACGCAGCGCATCAATGTCCATAAATAAAAGCCATCTATCAAGGTTTGGAATAGGTCGTATCAAAACTATTCGTTAGTCGTCACAAAAACAAGCTGACACAATGAATTTTATCGACAATATCTCAAAAAAGGATCAAGACATGCAACTCATCATCGGCAACAAAAACTACTCTTCTTGGTCGCTACGACCTTGGTTGGCATTAAAAGCATTCAACGTTGCTTTCGACGAAGTCGAACTCGGTCTTTTCACAGAAAATTTTTATACCGAACTCGCACAGTATTCCCCTGCTGGCAAAGTGCCTGTTCTCGTCGATGGCGACATCAATATGTGGGACTCACTCGCGATTTGTGAATACCTCAATGAACAGCATTTAAACAACAAAGGCTGGCCGACAGACAAACAACACCGTGCAGAAGCTCGCTCTTTCGTAGCAGAGATGCACTCTGGTCTGTTTGCCGTTCGCGGTGAAATGCCAATGAACTGCCGAGGAAAGAAAAAAATATCTTTATCGCCAGAAGCGAAAAAAGAGGTTGAGTGGTTAGATAACGCTTGGACTAACTTAAGAGCGCAGAATAAAGCCAAAGGCGATTATTTATTTGGCGAATTTAGCTTAGCAGACGCCTTCTTCGCTCCCGTTGTTTTCCGCTTTGCAACTTATGGTATTGACGTTTCAGAGCCGTCAAAAAACTATCTGAAAACAATGCTGGCTCACCCAGCCATGCAAGAATGGTTAAAAGGTGCGAAAGCAGAAAATGCCATGATTGATGTTGCAGAAGTGGGTATAGACATTTAATCACTAGAACATGAGAGGCCAACACCATGGAGAGCACGTCAATCTGCCAATTAGAAACCTTCCAGAAAACGGGGTTTCTAAAACTTTCCAATATCATTGATGAAGAAAGCATCACGACACTTCGTGGGCAGTTTTGGCGTGAGATAAGTAACACGTTTGGCATTTCTCTTAGTGACCCAAGCGCATGGTTTCACAATCCTAGCAATCCTGTTGGAGGTTCAGGCGCAAAGCGTTTAAATGGCATGGGACCGATGATGCGAGACTTAAAAGCGTCTGGCAAATTCGACAAGATAGAAGCGATGATGCAGTCGGCAATCGATCCAATATTTGTCGACAACACGTGGCGCCCGTTAGACCTTTGGTATTCCCTATTGAGCTTTCCAGGCAGCGAGGCCAAATGGAATGTGCCGCATAAATCTTGGCATTGCGACGAACCAATCGTCGTTGGGGATTCGAACCCATGGAGCCTATTCGTCTTTTTATTACTCGATGATGTCAGTGTCGACATGGGCCCAACGACGGTGGTTTCAGGCTCTCATCGTCGCGCAGAACAACTCGCTGAGAGAATCGCCAGTTCAAATCAGGAAGCGGCAATAAAAGCCTTTGATTCGGTAAACAACGGATTAATAGATGACCCTAAAAACACGCGTTTGCTGACGACCGATAACGTATTAGAACCGCTCAAACAAGAAGACCCTTGGATGAAAGCACTAGTCACAGAAGGCACGCCAGAACAGCGTATCCAACAATTCGTCCAAGAAGGTGACTCTTACCATGGCATCGGACAAAAAGTGGTTTCCCTTACAGGTTCCGCAGGCGACATCATCCTACTCAACCCTCGTTGCCTTCATTCGACGTCAGCCAATATTTCCTCACTTCCAAGGCAAATTATCCGACTCGATTTTAGGCGTCACGCCTAGGGAAGGTACGAATAAGTCTTCTGAGCGTCAGTCTTATCAGAGAAACGGTTTCTCTGAAAGACCCGAAGGGCGTGGGCTAAACGCTTTTTATTCTTTGTTAAGCTTCTTGCCAATATGCTCAATATTGGACGGCGAAGCTTGCCTCGAAAAATAAAGGTTTATCCACACGCTGAAGCCAGTGGACTTGTTCGTACCTTCCCTAGCCTCCTATTTGTCTTCGTCGTACATCAACTCGTCCATTTTCGCTTGATCAAACTCTTTGACGGATCGACGTGCGAGTTGTCTAAACGGTAGCGCTTTCATCATTTCTTCAAACGGTTGAACCGCGAACGCCCAGAAGATAGACGCATCAAAATACAAAATAATCAGCGCACACAAAGGAATGGAGATGCCCCATTGACCGATGAAGTTAATCTTGAAAACCGACGTGGTTTTACCCAACGATCTCAAGATGTGTCCGTGCACTGTGTTGTAACCTCGCACAATCGGCAAGAAAATATACAAGGGCGCGATCACACTCAATGCCAAGTAGGTTTCGGCTTCTAGATCAGAGTAAATGCTCGGTACGAAGAAATACAAAACCGCAAAAAAGCCCGCACAAGCGACAGAAACGATCACCGCGACGTCGATGCTCTTATTGATGTTTTCTGACAAGTCATCCAGCTTTTTTGAACCGATTGACTGACTGATGCTGATGGCCGATGCGTGCGCCCAAGACGCCACAAATTGGCTGCCTCCTCGCACCCAAGGCATAATCAGAATGATCGCCGCGTACGCATTGATACTGAGTTGAGAATACAACAATTGGTACACACTGATGCCGATCTGCAAGATAGTGATGTTCGCCGCGAAAGGAAAAATCTCAACACTGTGCAAGCGCACGCTTCTCAAGAAAGCGGAAACGTTACTGGTAAAAGAAAGGTTAAGAGTTCGGTCGATTTTTAAGCAAACACTTAAATAAAGCAAACGGATCATAATGGCCAAGACACTGCCTAGTGCCGCGCCTTCCACGCCCATTCCTTGAAAGCCGCTCACGCCATGAATCAAAAAATACGACAAAACAGCATTAATCGGCATTTCTATCAAATAGCCTTTTAATGGGGTTTTGCTTTTGTCTCGGCTGTTAAATAAGGCAATCAGCACTTGCGCTATCGCCGTACAAGGCACCAAGATGATGGCCAAATCCAAATAACCTTTGGTTTGTTGCTGGAGCAAAAGGTCGTCTGACAAAATCGTCACAATCGATTGACCAAAACAGTACATGAACACACAAAACGCCAACGCCACTGTGAGGTTTATGCCTAATCCAGCCCAAAAACCTTTGGTCAGAGAGTCGCGGCTTCCAGAGCCAACGGCACGGCTTAAAATGAGTTGAGTGCCGTTCGCCAGCGCCATTTGCACGCCCAGCATGAAGGCCAAAATAGCAGACGCAATGCCCAACGCCGCCAATGGCACCTCACCCAGCGGAGACACCAATAAGGTGTCTATCATCAGCATGGATTGCATTAACAAGCCATTGAGCGCCAACGGCCAAGCGAGGGAGATATTTTTTCTAAGGTAAGACGGAGAAGACATCGTTGTCCTTACGATACATTACAACAAGAGAATATAAGCAAATTACTCGGTCCATTATTCCACAGAAATAGCGATAAGGCTGAACACTTTATTTTTCTCCAAACGAAAAAATCATGTAATTAATCTCGCGCCTTCTTACGCCTTTAACGTCTATTTTCAGTGATCAATGTGTTGAAAATGCTTGTTAGGTAAACACTCTGTCATGATTGAGAAATATTAGGTAATACTAGAGTTTCAGAGCATTTTGATGGCATTTTTTAGCACCAACAAACAGACTATGCTGAGTAAAAGAACGACATAAATTGATTTTTTATCGGAGATGAAATATGTCTTTTACTTTAGCAAAACGCACTCTTATTAGCAGTCTTATCACAGCTTCTTCTTTATCAACAATCACCTTGGCTCAACAACAAAGTGGTTTCACAATCACACCAAGCATTGGTTATTACTATATGGACAGTGACCGAGATACGAAGGATGACGAAGCTTACTCTCTTGGTTTAGGTTACCAATTTGATAATCCATGGACGGTTGAATTTGTTTATCTAAATGCAGACTCTCAATTATCAAACAGCAACACAGATATTGATGTAGACCAATATCGGTTAGATGCTTTGTATCATTTGCCAACTAACCATTCGTTGAACTTAACACCTTATTTAGCGGCCGGTGTTGGCACAGCAGACTTCAGCGATCCAAACACGAATAACGCCCAATTCAATGCAGGTGGCGGTTTAAAATACGTACTAAACGATAACCTAGCTTTACGTGCTGACTTTCGTCTATTAAACGATGTAAAAGATGATCATATCGATCACATGACATCTGTCGGTCTGCAGATGACTTTTGGCCACTCTGCTCCAAAAGCAACGCCCGTGGCAGCCGTAGAAGAAGAGCCGGTTATTGACAAGGTCATTGCTGAACCAGTAGAAGAAATGACGCCAGAGACAGAAATCACAACTGAAACCCTTATTGAGCCTGAGCCAGCTACTGAAGCAGTAGAAGAATTAACGCCAGAAGAACTCGTCTATCCAGAAGGTGAAGAGCCAAGCATTTTCGAACAAGCCTCTGTTGTTGAAGCGCTACCACCTGTCACATTAAAGGTGCAATTCGGTAACAATAAAACAACAGTCGAGCAGTCATTTTACCCTGAAATCGAGAAGTTAGCGGCCTATTTGAACGAGAACCCAAACACAACCGTTGTAATCGAAGGCCATACGGATGACAGTGGTGCAGCAAGTTACAACCAAACCGTTTCAGAAAAACGAGCTCAAGCCATTGCAGATATGTTGATTAATATTTTTCATATTTCAGAAAAACGCGTTAGTGCAATTGGATACGGCGAAGAAAAGCCTTTATTCAGTAATGATACGGCACAGCGCCGCCAAGCGAACCGTCGAGTAACTGCAGTTATCTCTTCAAATGAAGCATAATAGAGAGTAATTCTAGCCTCTCACTTCAAGCCAACGGCCTACTTAAAAAAACACTCTTTAAGTAGGTTTAAGGCATCACAACCTAGCCTCAAACAAAAATCAAGGCCACCTCCAATAGTTGTCGAACGTAACCAATTTGTAATCTCATTCAAATATGTTTGATTTTGTATCGAAAGCTACTTTTATTACTTTATTTGATGATAATAGGAGGCATGCTAATTAAAATCAAAGCTCATCTTTTAAAGAGCTTTAAACATCCACCAAGGAACTTTACATGTCTTTTTTATTTGATAAACGCATTCTTTTAACAAGCCTTATTGCCGCATCATCTGCTGTACAAGCGCAACAAGAAGAAGGTTTCACTGTTACACCGAGTGCAGGCTACTACAATATGGACAACCATCGTGGTATTAAAAACGATAACGCATTATCGTTAAGTCTAGGTTATCAATTCGACAATCCATGGGCTGTAGAATTTGTTTACTTAAATGGAGATCACGAAACGTCAACAGGTAACAACAACGTGGACGTAGACCAATTTCGCCTAGATGGTTTATATCACCTAGCAGAACGCAATCAGTTCACACCGTATTTGGCCGCTGGCGTTGGTAAAACTGACTTAAGCCTTGGGCCTAACAACCCATTAATAAATGCAGGTGGTGGATTAAAGTACGCTTTAAACGATACTGTTTCGCTTCGTGGTGACTTTCGTTTAATCAAAGACGTTGAAGATCATGAGTTAGATAACTTAACAACCATAGGTGTACATTTTGTTTTTGGTGGTGACTCTACTAATACTCTAAACACAGAGGAACAAGTGGAGGAAAATGTTACTGAAGCCAAAATTGAAACCGTTGATACAGACAGCGATGGCGTAAACGATGAAGATGACTTGTGCCCAACAACGCTATCCAATGTTGCTGTTGACTCAAAAGGTTGTGCATTAGATGACGACAAAGACGGCGTCGCGAACCATCTTGATATGTGTTCAAACTCTTCAGCTGGAGTGAAAGTCAATGAGAAAGGTTGTCAGGTTGTATTAGAAAAACCAAAATCGGTTCATCTAAACGTACAATTTGCATATGACTCCGCCGTTATCAATCCAGAATACTATGCTCAGATCGAGGAAGTAGCTGATTTCCTAACGGAATACCCAAACACTAATGCAACAATCGAAGGTCATACAGATGACCGTGGTTCTGTAAGCTACAACCAAACGATTTCTGAAAAGCGTGCACAAGCAATTGTTGATGTACTTGTGAACTCTTTCGGTATCTCAGCTGATCGCCTAAACACTGTCGGCTACGGTGAAGAACAACCTTTACTAAACAACGACACGGAAGAAAATCGCAGTATCAACCGTCGAGTAACGGCTGTTATCTCTTCTGAGGAAGGCTAAACGGTACAAAATAAAAAAATGCCCAATGAGGTCACTTCACTCATTGGGCATTTTCTATTTTCTGCAGTTAATTCATTCTTGCGAAAGGGTTTCTTAAGCCAATCTGCTTGCTAACCAATCATTCACACCTTGCCCCGCTAAGTGCCCTGTCGCGAAGCAAGCAGTTAACAAGTAACCGCCCGTTGGCGCTTCCCAATCCAGCATTTCTCCTGCGCAAAATACACTCGGCATCGCATTCAACATCAGCTTTTCATTAACCGCGCTTTCACAAACCCCACCTGCACTGGAAATCACCTCTTCAATCGGTTTGGTTTTATAAAAACTCACTGACAGAGACTTTAAACATCGCGCCAATGTTGCAGGCGTTTGGTATTGGTCTTTGTCATATGTTTCGTACAGAAGTGCGGTTTTTACACCACTAATGCCTAGTGTACGTTTTAAGTATTTGCTAAAGGATTCTTTCGGCTTGATATTCTGTAGCTTTTTGATGAGTTGTTCTTCGGTTTGCAAAGGCAATAAGTCAATTGTAATAACACCGTGACCACAAGCGTTAATATCGTCTCGAATGTACTTTGAAAAGGCATAAATTGAACTGCCTTCCATGCCATCTTTCGTCACAATACATTCACCTTGTTTAGAGACGATCTTGCCATCACCTAAGGCAAATGAGAAAGCAACGCTCTTTAGAGGACTACCTGCAAACTTGGTTTGCAAGTGCTCACTCCACTCGCTGTAGAATCCACAATTGGCACTTTGTAAAGGCTCAACCATCACGCCGTTGTTTTGTAGAATGGCTTGCCAAGCACCATCTGAACCCAATTTCGGCCAGCTTGCGCCACCCATGGCTAAAACAATGGCATCGGCTTTCGCGATGACTTTTTCACCATTACAATCAAACTCTACTTGGTTCTTTTCCAGAGATACCATTTTATGACGCATGTAAAATTCAACACCAGATTCGCGAAGCCTTTTTAACCAATATCGCAATAGCGGTGCCGCTTTCATTTCTTTGGGAAACACGCGACCAGATGTACCGATAAACGTCTCGATGCCTAAGTCGTGAATCCACTCTCGCAACGCACCTGCATCAAATTGGCGGATTGCGGTACCTAACCAATCCGCTTTATCGTAATAACGTTGGATAAATTCAGGATACGCTTCCGAATGGGTAATATTCATACCACCGATGCCAGCCAAGAGGAACTTACGGCAAGCGCTGGCCTGAGCGTCATAAACCTGAACTTGGTGGCCTGCGGCACGAACCCCTTCCGCCGCCATTAAACCTGCTGGACCGGCACCGATAATGATGACTGTTTTCTGCATGCGCACTGAGCTCGCCTCATAAAATAGAAACGCATAATAAAGAATATCCCGACAGACACCAACGGCTTCTTATAAAAGTTAACAATAAGCAGGCAAGAAATGCTTTCACTTTAATAAAGAACCATGCCGTTTATTCGATGTAACGGCCATTAATTTTCAAAAGCATAATCGACAACAAGGTAACGCCTAGGCTAATAATTAAAACGCCAGTGTATTGCAGTGTTTCAGCTAATAATAAAGCCGAGCTTGCGCACATGAACCCAACAATTGAAGACAGGGAGTATTGAAGAGTGTAATCCGTACCTGCGGTTTGCTTTGCAGAATTATCCATCATCACCGTTGCAAGCATAGTCGAATTGGCACCAAACGCAAAAAGCATAAAACAGATTGAGCAATAAATCACAACAATGTGACTCACACCCTGCGCCACAGCAAAAAGAGTGATGATAGACAATCCCACTAAAGTGTTAGCGAACATCATCGACCGTTTTCGCCCCAGTTTTTGAACAAGTAAGCCCGTAATCGCTGCGCCAGAAATGGCTGCGAAGGAGCCAACAATACTCGTGGCAAAACCTATTTCATCAAGTGACCAACCAATATCAACCAACATAGGGTTAACCAAGGTATAGGCGATCGATATTCCAAGGGTGTAGGTGAGTAGAATAGATAACCAACGACCTGAATTAGGGCGTTTGAAAAAATTGATCATGTCACGGTAACGAACATTTTTATGATCGATGTTGGCCGCTCGGGCAGGCTCCTTATAGCGCCATATGTTCACTAAAGGTAATGTCGTTGCCATTGCCAAAATGAGTAAACTTCCTGTCCACCCTAACCATTCATAGGTCATTAAGACAACGCCTCCACCCACAAGGTTACCAATAAATCCTCCACTTGCTTGAATGCTATTGCCTACCCCTCTCTCCTGAGGCTCTAAGATAGTAATTCCTAGTGCATCCGCTGCAATGTCTTGGCTCGCAGAGAAAACAGAAAATAAAGCAAAACACACAATTAATAATGTGTATTGAGAGGTGATATCCAACACTGCGGCACAAATTAGTGAAAGAATCATAAGGCTCTGCAAGAGGATTAGCCAACTGCGATAATGCTGCTTTGTAGAGGGACTGAACCTATCAATTAAAGGCGCCCATAGAAACTTAATCGACCATATAAAACCTAATGTATAAATGATACTAATGTCACTTAAAGAACTGCCCTGATCACGCAAAATAGCAGGCACCGCAGTTAATATAAAACCCAACCCTAGAAATTGAGTGACATATAAACCACCTAGTAAAGTCATTTTTCTTAACGAATATTTAGTTTCAGTAGGCATATTTTTCTACTTAATTACAGGATTTTAAAATCAAGAAAGAGCGCTTGGGCCCGCTTCGATAATGTCTTCTTCACTCATCCCTCGCCGCCAATGGGAAAAGCACACCATGCGATCTGAAGGCACCTTTACCTCAGAACGCAGGTATGTCCGAATTGCGCGAAAAGCAGAAAACTCAGCCCCAACCCAATAAAAAGCGAGATCGTGGTTCTCTGGTAAAGGGAGTGCGAAAAAAGCGTCACTGAGTGATGTTGCCCCCCCAGCTGTCGCTTCACTGCGGTACAACCATTTAACGGTGATGCCTGATGGCGCGTTAATTTCTTGTTTCTCCAAAGGATTGTCTACTTCGACAACCGCGTACCCTGAGGCCGTTCTGGGAAGCGCTTCTAGAATACGCGCAATGGCAGGTAAGCCTGTTTCATCACCAGCAAGAAAATACTGTTCTGCGGGTTTAGGGCCATGGGCATCTGGCCCAAGTATGCCCACAACATCACCTTGCTTTACTTTAGTAATCCATGTGCTCGCAGGGCCTTTTCCATCATGCATAGCGAAATCTATGTCTAACTTTCCTAGCTCGGCATCAATACTGCGCACAGTAAAAATACGTGTGGCAATTTGGCCTGCTTTTGGCCAAATAATCCGTCCATCATCCCCCAGCATAGGCCACTGAGGTTGCTCAGTATCTTTATCCATAAACAAGATACGACAATGAAGCTGGTCAGATACGGCATAGCGCCCTAAGTCGCTTCCTGTAAAAGTCACTCTTCGCATACAAGGTGTTATTTGTTGCACATCGCATACCGTTACAATACGTAAATCCGGTGGCAATACAGCGCCGACTGAATCACCTGTCCATTGAATATCCAGTGTTTCGTCTTGCGCCGAAAAATCAATGAGGCCAGTTAACTCTGTCTTCAACCGATTAAATGCGGCGGGAGAAGATGCCTCAATAGAGACATCTAAACAGCTTTGGCTCGGTTTCAATGTAGCAGTGCCAAAAGCAGACACCAAGTAATGCACATTATCTTTTGTTGTTAGCTTAATGTTATGTGAAGTAATGAATTCAACAATATCAGCCATGCATCGGGTGAGATCACTAAACTGTATGATTGAATTCGCCTTTAAATATGGCATTGGAGCACTTCCTGTATTTTCATCAATATGTAGAGACTTCTGACATGGTTTAACAACAGGCTCCATTACCATTTGTAACTAGCATTAAGCAGCACCTCTCTTCCATCACCGTATTGACAGTAATAGTTATAACTACAGCTCGCGTAGTATTCTTCATCGAATAAGTTGGAAATGCTTAAAGTTGTTTCTATATTTTTTAATGAGGGGTTTAAAGCGCCTAAGTTATAACTGATTTTTACGTCTACCACGGTATAACCATCTGTTTTGATGGTATTAGCATCATCGGCATAACTAGAACCAACAACACGAATACCGCTACCCACACTTAGCCCATCAAAAAAGGCATAATTTGCCCATAAAGACGCATAGTATTCAGGAGAGGTTTGAGGACGTTTGCCTATGTTTTCAGCTACTGTCGATTCTGTCGTCTGTGTGTCTAATCCGGTAATAGCACCGATCAACTCTAAGTTTTCACTGACTTGACCGCGTACTTCTAGCTCAACTCCACGAGATTGAACCTCACCTTGTTGGACGTAAAAACCTGCGGTTGTTCCTGCGGTTAAAACATTTTCTTGAACAATATCAAAGACAGAAAGTGTGATAAGCGTATCTATAGCAGAAGGTTTGAATTTAACCCCAAGTTCCCATTGTTCAGCTTCTGTTGGAACGAAATCATTTCCGTTAGCATCTACGCCAACGGTTGGTTCAAATGAAGTAGAGTAACTAATATAAGGTGCGACATTGTTATCAAATAAGTAATGTAACCCTGCTCGATGGCTCGATGCTCCACTAGATTGATTGCTGGTTGAATCAGTTAATTTATTTTCGGTTTCTTGTTTCGTCCAATCATAACGAGTACCGAAAAGAGCCGTTAAGCGACCCGCCTTTAGCTGGTCTTGCAAGTAGATTCCGGTTTGCTCTAATGTCTGCTTGCTATCAACAAAAGTGGTAAGAGAGCCCACAGTGATACCATATACTGGTGATATCACATCAAGAGAATCGACGGCACCGTACAAATACTCCCAATTGCTCGTTGTCTGTTGGTAATCTAAGCCGACGAGCGCCGTATGCTGAACGCCTTCGGTGTTGAAATCAAACTGCACAAAGTTATCTGCCGTAAAACTCTCTACATCTTCAATAGAATGTGCCGCGGCTCTAGGTAAAAGACCATCACTAGTAAGCTCACCACTCATTTGTATACCTTGGAAATCCTGTTCTGCGGAGAAATGTCTTGCTTTTGAACTAATACTAACCGTGTCGTTAATGACATGATCTAGCTCATAACCAAAGTAATATTGCTCTCGCTCATAATCGTCAAAACTTGGGTCGCCAACATTTAGATCCCTACTCAGCGCTGATTTGTATTCGCTATCAGCCAATGATCTAGAGTAAATAGAATTAAAATACCCTCCTTCAGGATCTTCTTGATACAAAGCTCTTAGCGTCAGTTGTGTTTTATTATTTGGTGTCCACTTTATAACTGGCGCCAAGGCAATGCGCTCTTCGCTCACATCATCGTATTGACTATCTGCATAGGTACTCACTCCAGTTAGGCTATATTGCCACTTCCCTTCTTTATCGATTGCTCCTTGAGTAGTAATACTTCCTTGCAGATAATTATTGGTACCAATTGTAATATTTGCTTCGTTATAAGGAATAGAATCGGGAGAACGGCTAACTTGGTTCACTAATCCACCAGGGCTAGTGTTACCATACAATAAGGCGGACGGGCCTTTTAATACATCAATACGATCTAGTAAAAATGCCTCGATAGAAGATACCAAGAAGCCTTGCCCTCTTGGCAGTTTCAATCCATCTAAAAAGTCCACAGAACGAGTTGCCGTACCAAACCCACCAAAGCCCCGTATAAAAACGCTGTCATATCGGCTCGTAACGTTAGTCGTTGATAACACTCCAGAGGTGTAATTTAAGGCCTCTTTTACTGTTTTCGCGCTTTGATCATCCATCTGTTTACGAGTAATAACTGAAACGGATTGCGCCGTTTCTGATACAGATGAAGCACTCTTAGTTGCACTACTAGAATCATCCTTTAAGTACTGCTTTTCTGTTGAATTTGCCAACACTTCCTCTTCTATCACAAGTGTTGGTAATGGGTTATCAGCTTCAAGGGCATAGCCTGTGATGCCATGAAAGAGTGAAAAAGTCACAATTGAAATCGAAAATTTCTTAGGTTTAGCAATGATCATAAGATTATCAGCCTTTATTTAATATTGCTGTTGATATTGATTCGCATTAGCAGTTGAGTGAAATATAAATCAAACGGGACGCACCCGTCCAGTTTATTTTTGCTATAATAAGGAAAATTTTGGCTCAAATTGTTATTGTCCATGATTACAAGGAAGAGCCCTGTGATCATGATTTATGGGCAGATAAAAAATGGGAAACAAATAGGAGAGATAATGATAAAACAGCCTAATAAAGAAAAACGCTCAGGAAGGCCTTCAAAAAACAGGGCTGAGGAAACATCGAAAAGAATCATCAGTACGGCTGCCAATTTATTTGCGACACAGGGGTATGCCGCAACCTCTATTGAACAGGTTGCATCCGTATGCAGTGCAGGAAAGGATACAATTTATCGCCGCTACCCATCAAAACTTGAGCTTTTTCAAGCGGTTGTTGCCAGTATGCGTTGCCGTATCGTAGATAAATTAGCATTAGAAATTGAAGAAATAAGTAGCGAAGGTAATAAGCTAGAACAACTCAAACACATCGCTCGCTGGTTTCTTACTGTGAACTTAGACCCTGAAATGGTTGCCTTTAAACGCATCGCCCTCAGTGAATCCAAATTTTTCGATGCCATCCAAGCAGATCAACCACATAGCGATCCAATTATGGACAGTTTGATTATGCTAGTAAAAGAAGCGCAAGCATCAAATTTCTTGTGCCAAGGCTCTCCTGAAAAACTAGCAATGCATTTATTGCACTCCATCGTTTTTGGGCCATCGAATGACGCAATGCTAGGAAACACAACTTATAGTTCTATCGAAGCTCAAGATGACTATTTTGAGCAAGCATGGAATTTCTTTTTATTTGGTGCATATGTTAAAAAGTGATTCCCACCTAAATTAACCTAGCCTTTTAAAGAGACTTTATTCATAAAAGCTAGATAGTAAGTCCACTCGCGCAAGGCATCGGCATCAAATTGACGGATCGCGGTATCCAACTAATCCACTTTATCGTAATAACGTTAGATAAACTTAGGATGCGTTTCCGAATGGGTACCGATGCCAGCCAAGAGGAGTTCCTGGCAAGCGCTGGCCTTAGCGTTATAAACGTGGACTTGATGACCTGCGGCACGAATGCTTTCTGCCGCCATTAAACCTGCTGGACCGGCACCGATAATGATGACTGTTTTCTGCATGCGTACTGAGCTCGTTTCATAAAATAGAAACGCATAATAAAGAATAGTATGCGTAACACCAATGACTTCTCGAAATCAGTCTTCGGCTTTTGGAGCGCTTTGTACACCTGCGGTTAACGCAAGGCGCATGGCTTCTTCGACGCCAATGTCTAGCACTGTTAAACGATCGCGGGAAATATAAAAAGTCATGCCGCCAATCTGATAGCTCAATGGCACATAAACGCCCACTAAGTCTTGATCTCCAAACAGTTTCTGCCCTGTCTGCTCGCCCGTCACAAATCCGATGACTTGCGCACCGTTCCACTCAATGGAAACCACACTTTTCATTTCCTTCTTTTCAGACAAATTAAAGACCATCATCATGTCTTTAAAAGCACCATAAATAGATTTCACTAAAGGGATTCGTTCAAAAATATTCTGACTTATTTTTACCAGATAACGAACACCATAAAGGTTCACTAAAAAGCCAATCAAGACCAAAATCCCTAAGCTAGCAACTAACCCTAAACCAGGAAAATAAATGCTATCTGGAATTAACCAAAGGACAAGAGGTTGAGCAAGGCTTTCCCCTGTGGCCAATAGCCAATAAATTAAATATACTGTTAATCCAATTGGCAGCACCGCTACCAAGCCTTTTAACAATAAAGACACTAATTTGCTCATCGTGCTCTTCTTCCTATTTCGTTATTTACAGCATAACGCAAGCCGTGTTTCAGACCAACAACTCTAATCACCCGTAAAAGGTAAAGATTGCTCAAACTTGTCGAGCCTTATACTCTTCCAAGTATAAAGATACACTTTTACTTTTTAGACTGTTTTATTGGAGCCACATTGTGAACTACAAACGCTTAGAAACCTTCATGTGGGTAGCAAAGATAGGCAATTTCCGTAAAGCAGCGGAAAAGCTTCACACAACCCAACCCGCGATTTCTGCAAGAATTTCAGGGTTAGAAGAAGAGCTAGGGGTGAAATTATTCGAGCGTATTGGTGGTTCAAGTCCGATTATGCTGACACCAAAAGGCAAAGAGTTATTACCCTATGTAGAAAAAATTTTGTACCAAACCGAGCAATTACGAAAGCGTGCGGAAGTCTCAACAGCCTATTCTGGCGTGCTCAGGCTCGGGGTGTCTGAAACCATAGTCAACACATGGTTGCCACAGTTTTTATCTCGATTACACAAAGACATGCCAAAGTTAGCTGTCGACATGATTGTGGATGTCACGGAAAGATTAGCAGTTGGAATCAAAGACAGAAGCTTGGATTTGGCTTTGCTCATGGGACCAGTTACAGAGCCCAATATTGTCAATCGAGAACTCTCGACATTTGACCTATCGTGGGTTGCCAGTCCAGAGCTGGATCTACCTGATCGCCTTTTGTATCTGGAAGAATTGGTGAACTGGCCCATCATTACTTATGCCCGCGGAACTAAGCCTTATATGGAAATCATGCAACGATTTCGAGATCTTGAAGTGCCACCTGTACACTTTTTTTCTTCGACGTCTTTAGCCGCGTGTCGAAGCTTAACCATTGATGGTGTTGGGATTTCTACCTTGCCAAATGTGATGATCAAGAAAGAGCTCGAAGAAGGAAAATTGAAAAAAATCAGAGCCGTATGGGCGCCAAGTGATTTATCTTTCACGGCGTCATATTCCGATGAACCTTTTAATCCGGTTGCCGACATGGTCATTGAAATGGCCGTACTTGCCGCCAAAGAATATGATGCAAGAAGGTTATCAGACGAAGGGGAAAACTAAACTTTTAGCTTGCCCCTGCTATGAAAGTCCTATTTGGCCTTTTGAGTCGTCGTTTGAAGCACCTTGGCTAAATCCAAAATTTGCTGATCCATACCGTTATTTGCCGTCAACATGAGTCCCATTGGCTCGTTTTGATAGCGAAACGGTAAGGAGACACTGCAACCATTCAGCACATTCGCTAAAGACGTATTGCGCAAGCACAACAAGTTCAAGCGGTCATATTCAGCATTTTCTTCAAGATCTTTCAGTTTAGGTGCCAGCACCGCCACCGTTGGCAATAAGAAAACCGTGTTGGCTTCTTGATTTTTAACACCTTGAATAAAAGCATCTCTCGTCGCTTTTGTCTGTGAGAAATCCACCGCCGTCATTGTCTGAGCACGAGCCACACGGGAAGCGACTCTAGGGTCCATGTTGACCTCACTCAAGTCATAATGCTCGCCATAGTAAGCATCGCACTCAAAAGCGGAGAATTGCCAGACGGGTATGCTTTTGTAGGCTTCTAGCGCGTCAACAAAGCGGCGCTCAACCTTCACGCCGTCTGCTTCAAGACGAGTCAAAATGTCAGCAAACCCTTCTTCTATCAAAGCGTCTAGTTCATTCATGCCGAAGTTTGTTGGCACAACTAGTGTCAACTGAGAAAGGTCTGTTTGGCTTTTCTGCGCCAAAGCATTCGTTTCTGACACACCTGACAAAACTTTCCAAAACAGTTCACACTCCTCAACAGTATTGGCAATCGGACCCACCGAATCTAATGAGCTAGATAAGGGTAAACAACCCTCTCTTGATACGGTCTGTTCAGAGGGTTTGAACCCAGTTACTCCACAAAATGCCGCAGGAATACGCAACGAGCCACCTGTGTCTGTCCCCAGCGCCGCATCTGCAACACCAAGAGCAACCGATACGGCACCACCACTGGTAGAACCGCCCGGAATACGGCCAGAAATAATCGGGTTATCTGGCGTACCGTAATGCGGGTTCAAGCCCAATCCAGAGTAAGCAAGCTCCGTCATATTGGTGTGACCGATCAAGCTAGCACCTGCATTACGAAGCGAAGACACCGCTGTGGCGTCTTTTTTTGCTAGCTTATTATCAATAAATACAGAGCCAGCTTGTGTCTTATAACCCCTCACATCGAACAAGTCTTTGATCGAAACAATGGCGCCATTCAAAGGGCCTTTTGCTGGCTCGCGATAACCAAATAGCTCAGTAAAAACACTTTTATCTTTGAGTTGTGCCGTGTCTAAGACAGCCGCCCACTGTGTTTTTAAATCCCTATTCAGCCAAGGAAAATCCATCTGGTTTGGTTGTGTCATAGATTAGCTCACTATTGGCAGTTCTTTAGATAGGTATTCACATGAGATGGTGCGATTCAAAATTGGATCATGAATGCTCATTTTGAACTTCTCTGTACGGCGAACGCCGCCAATAGCAGGGCAAGTACCGCATAACATTGCGCTACCATCTAGCAAGTTCCCTTTTTCAATCAGCTCAGTTAACGGACGAATATTTGCCAACGAGCCTTTTTGGTATTGAACCCAACCTTCACCTTCGTCTACCCAAGACTCAATCGTTAAATCGTCTAGGTGATCCGCTACTTCAGAGAAATCCCATAATTCAGCAGAAACAGGCTTTGGAGCAACTTGTTTAGAGTGTGCAACGGAATAAGCTTCTAGCTTACGATCCGTATGATCAGAACCAATACCAAGATAGAACTTGCCATCTGCCTTGATGATCAAAGGTTCAACTTCCCCAGAAGTATCCACACTCAATACTTCTACTTGAGAAGCTTGCGTAACAAGCAAGTTAGAAGCGCGATAAAACAACGGCACAGTCGATGGTGGCGCAACACCAATTTCAGCTAATTCATCAATGTGCTCTTGCACAGACGCCATATCGCGCGCTGTCCAACCTGCGATAATAAGATGTTGAATATCAAATGTTTTGGCAGCTCCATTTACTGTGAAAATCATAAAAATCCTTAAAAATTAGTAGGTAGATAAAGAGAAATACTTGGATAAGCGATCAGCAAAATAATCATCAAGATCATCACGCCGACATACGGCAAGCTGCCCACGACAACATCAGAGATTTTGCCGTTTTTACGAGCTGAGTTAACAACATACAAATTCAGTCCGACGGGCGGTGTAATAAGCGCCATCTCGACCAAAATAATCATCAAAATACCAAACCATATTTTGTCGTAACCAAGTTGAACTATAATGGGCACTACGATAGGAATGGTCGCCACCATTAAAGACAAGGTTTCAATAAAGAAGCCTAAGACAATGTACATAGCAATAATGATAAGTAGCGTAGCGATGGCACTCAAACCAAGGCTTTCAAGCAGATCTTGCAGTGTTCGTCCTACGCCTGCGGCCGTCAATGCAAAGTTGAGGACATAAGCTCCTAACACCACCAACATGATCATAGCGGTAATGCGAATGGTGCCAGATAAACTGTCTAGGAGCATTTGCACCGAGCAAGCTTTATAAATGATCGCTAGTAAAAAGGAGATAAACACCCCTATAGCCGCCGCTTCTGTTGGCGTCGCCCAGCCCAAATAAATAGAGCCAACAATACCAAACAGTAAACACAGCACAGGTAAGAGCGATTGCAGAGCAAAGAGTTTCTCTTTCCAGCTACTATGTTGCTTTGGCCCACCTAAACGAGGATAAAGGGAGCAAATTATCACGGTGATTATCATGAACATCAGCGCCATGCTAATGCCCGGGATGATGCCAGCCAAGAAGAGTTTTGGGATGGAACTTTCTGTAAGAAACCCATATACAATCAGGTTAATAGAAGGCGGAATCAAAATACCTAATGTACCGCCAGCGGCAATGGAGCCTGTAAATAAACGCTGATCGTAACCAAGCTTTTCTGCCTGTGGTGTCGCAACCGTCGCGACTGTAGCGGCGGTTGCCACAGAAGAGCCGGACGTAGCAGAGAACATGGTGGCGGTGGCAATATTGGCGTGAATTAATCCACCTGGTAACCAAGAAACCCAAGCATTTAAAGCCCTGTACGTTTTTTGCGCCACGCCGCTGCGCAATAAGATCTCACCAATAAGAACAAACAGAGGGATGGCAATCAGTGTGGAATGGTTAGAAGAAGACCACAGAACTTGCCCCAAGCCTCTCATCAGAGGAAAAGGACTAAAGAAAGAATCTATTCCAAACGCCAGCAGAAACAATACAATGCCAACGGGAAGCGACAGAGCGAGTAGACCTAATAGACCAAAAAATGAAAAAGGCAGCATTATTCTGTCTCCGTGCCAATCATGTCATTAAGGGGCTGATAGGACTTTTTATACATGAGCCATAGAGCGCAAATGAGTAATAGACAAGAAGAAACAGCAAACCAGAGCCAACCCGCCATCCATATGGATTGTGGGATGATCAATGGTGTTTCCAATGACGTGTTTGCTAAAGAATTGCGCTTAAAGCTTTTCTCAAACACAGGGATCACATAATAAGCGGCGTAAACGGCCACATAAGATGTCGCGCATAGAGCAGTCAGGTCAAATACAGCGCGGCCAAGAGGTTGTCTTTTATTGCGAATAATATCGATACGAACGTGGGCTTTTGTAGTCAGTGCGTAACTGATACCCCAGCTCGAAATAGCTGCCATGACATAACCAGATATTTCTTCTGAGCCTCCAAAGCTGATATGAAGTTCACGTAATAATATATCGATCAAGATGAGGATGACGCAGGCTAGTAAGACTAGGCCTGCGATAATAGCTACCCCATTATTGATACACTTTAGGTAATCAATAAGGCGAATCATGAATATTATTTCCCAGTGCCTGAAATTTCTAAGTTAACAATTTTACCTACACTGGCATTCCATTGTTTAACCCACTTGCTTCCAGCACGATCAGCCCATTCGGGTAGTACTTTCTCAATGAGAATTCGCTTAGCGGTGAAAATATCGCTTGAGCTTGGCTCAACCAACGTCATATTGCGACTTGGACCACGAGCACAAGATGCATTACCAGTTAAACAAGCGACATCCTGATCAAGCTCAGCCTGTGCACTTGCCCAAACAGGCTTCTCAAATTTTTCAGTCACTTGTGTTTGCAAGAATTCTTGATCTTTTTGAGATAAGTCTTCCCATTTATCTAAGTTGATTGCGGTAACGACTGGGTCCCAACCGCCAAGCGGTAAAGTCATTAGTGTTTCTGTTACTTCCCACCAACCTGCGCTGTAGCCAGAGCCTGCACCAGTTACAGCACAATCAATGACGCCACGTTGTAGGGCTCCTGGAACTTCACCAAAGCTGATGTTAACGCTTTGTGCTCCTAGAGCATCAAGAAGTTTTGCGGTCATTCGACCTGACGCACGCACTTTCAAATTTTCTAAGTCGCTTAAAGACGTAATTTCAGGTTTACAAAACACCACTTGAGGTGGGTAAGGCACAATAGCCAGAACTTTAGCATTAAAGGTATCTGCATAAATTTCTTCTACCATTGGACGTGCTGCTTCAACGGCTTTTTGAGCTTGCGCTGGAGTAGTAGCCATGAGAGGTACATCCAAGCCTTCTAACTCTGGAGCATCGGCTACAGCATAATCTCCCACTGTCATAGCGATATCAAAAACACCATCACCTAACATTCGGAAAACATCACCAGTGCCAATGCCCATTTGATCGTGCGTGGTTAATGACACGTCAAAGTCGCTACTATTGGATATGGTGTTAGTCCAAAAAGGTTGTTCGAATTGTTTGTGAAGTGGTAATCCACTCCAGCTACCCACAACGGACAAAGATTCATCCGCCTGTACTTGATATGAGATGAGAGAGCTTAGTGCGAGTAAAGGGACACTTTTCTTTAATAAGTTGGTCTTCATGGTTTGCGGTTCCTGTCTTTTGTGGTGTCATTTTTTGGTTTTGTTATTTTCTTAGGTCACTTTTTATCACGTGAATACTAAGAAGTATTTTTAGTTTCAAATGAGAAGGTTATAAAGTCAATTCGCTATTTTTTTTCTAAAGTGATAAAAAAAACAGATCACCTTGCTTATTTGGGATGTGGGTAATGAATTTTGACCAGTTAAAAACCTTTTTGTGGGTTGCAAGACTTGGCGGCGTACGCAGAGCCGCAAGAGAGATGAATTTATCTCAGCCTGCGATCTCAAGTCGTATTGCAGCTTTGGAAGAAGAGCTGGGAATAAAATTATTTGATCGTCAGAAGAATGGTGTAGTGCTAACGAAAGAAGGTGTGCTGTTGCGCTCTCATGCAGAACAGATAGAGCGCTCTATTTCTCAGATAAAGGCCGAATTAACACCATCTGAAGAGGTCAAAGGCACGTTGCGTATCGGTGTGGCGGAAACCATTGCCCAGTCCTGGTTATCGGAGTTTTTATCCGCTTTGCGTAAGCGTTACCCTAAGTTAGTTGTCGAACTTTCAGTTGATGTGAGTATTCACCTGCGAGACCAATTATTAAGTCACAATATGGATTTGGCGTTCTTAATGGGACCGCTGCCTGAAGGTAATGTAGAGAATATCTTGTTTCCACCTTTTCGTTTAGGCTGGTTTTGTCACCCAAGTATGTCTCACCATGACCTTGGTAACGCCCCGATAATCTCTTTTTCTCGCTTGTCGCGTCCTTATCAAGAACTTATGTCTGAGTTAATGAATCGTTATCACGAGGTGGGTCAGGTATTTCCCTCTACATCCTTGTCTACCAATTTTGAAATGGTCGCATCTGGTATTGGCGTAGGCGCTTTGCCTGTGCAATTGGCTCAGCATTTTGTGGAGAGTAAGAGGCTGAAAATGTTTGATCCTGGTTGGGTGCCAGAGGACTTGGTGTTTACCGCGTCTTATTTGAATGATCCCAAAGATCATATCGTCAGCGAGGCAGCTAAGTTAGCATTAGACATTGCCAATGAATATGATCAAAGAACGGCTGATCTTTGAAAAAGGAGCCAATCAGTTATCTCGCTCCAGCGTGTGGATAAAAAGCGGTTGTTCAAAGTGAGTACCGAATGTAAATAATTAACCTATTATCAAGGTGCTCTTCCTTAATTGTTAATAACAAAAAATACGCAGCTTGTGACCATCAGGATCTAATGTGGTGAAGCTTGTTTTAAAATTGGCTTTGGTGAGCTCCTCAATAAAAGTAACCCCAAGCTCCCGCCATTTTATGAGATTCATTTGGAGTGTGATCTCATTGGGCTGCTCGAAGCAGAGTTCCATTTTTGCAGAGAACTCAGAGTTGAGCTCTGAACAATGAAGTGATGCCTTTGACAGACCAAACCTCATACCCGAATGAGAGGTAAATAGCGCAAACTCACCTGATATTTCTACCGGATCTCTATCCAATAACGGTTTATAAAACTCAACACTGCGCTCTATATCAGCAACATACAGAATGATAAAGTTAGATAAGTCCATAGGTTTATCCTTCTTTCAAAGTGAGAGTCTGTTTAATAATAAAAACTTGCTACCTTAGGAGTGTATCTTTTCTTTATTTTTATGAACATAGTTGGATGATGTTATGGATATTTCCTTCTCCTAATAATAAGCAGCACTTTGAATAACAAAATGACCGTGTCGGCATGAAAGCCGTGGAATCTTAACTATTTTCTGAGAAGCGGCTATTCAATAAAAACAGATCCTTTTGCGCCTACTTTTCAATAAAAAAAATTGATCAAATTATCTAAAAAAACACGATTAGACTTTTTTTCTTCAGAGAGGTCTACTCTTGAGTGACTTAGTTAATCAAAAATATCTCCATATAATTCATCCGATGAATTGATGAGAATGCAGAAAAAATACTGCGAATATTCATAATTAAATAAACTAAAGGAACAAAACTATGTTGAAATTAGCCAGTGCGTTACTTATTGGTGGACTTGCTTCCACTGCCAGCTTTGCAGACAAATGGCACATGCCAACACCCTACGGTGATGGTAACTTGCCAACTCAAATTGCTTACGATTTTGCTAAAGAAATCAAAGACAAAACAAATGGCGAATTAGATATTACCGTTCATTCTGGCGCTTCTTTGGTAAAGCATACTGAGATTCCACGCTCAGTAAAAACTGGTCAAGTTCAGATGGGCGAACTTTTCCTTGGTATTTTAGGTAATGAAAATCCAGTTTATAAACACGATAACATTCCATTCTTAGCAACAACTTATGAAGACGCTAAAAAATTATGGGAAGCTGCAAAACCGTCAGTTAAAAGACGCCTTGACCGAGATGGCATGGTACTTTTATACACTGTCGCTTGGCCAGCTCAAGGCCTTTACAGCAAAGAGCCTGTGAATAGCCTATCGGATTTAGCAGGCTCTAAGATGCGTGCTTACAGTCCATCTACTTCTCGTCTAGCCGATCTAATGGGTACAACGCCAACAACGATTCAAAACCCAGATATTCCTCAAGCATTCAGTACCGGCATCATTCAAGCCATGGTGACATCGCCTTCTACTGGTGTAACAAGCCAAGCTTGGGATTATGTAAATTACTACACAGACATAAAAGCATGGGTTCCTAAAAACATTGTTGTTGCGAATAAAAAAGCTTTTCGTCGTTTAGATAAAGAAACTCAGCAAATCATCATGGATGCAGCTGCGCATGCTGAAGCAGAAGGCTGGGCGAAAGTGGTTGCTCGTGCTGATAAAGACACACAAATTTTGATTGATAATGGCATGACAGTATCTGATCCTTCTCCAGAATTACTGAAAGAATTACAAGCTATCGGTAAAACTATGACTCAAGAGTGGAAAGAAGAAGCACCGAAAGACGTTGGTACTATTCTTGGAAACTACGAAGGTTAATATCTTTTGGCTATAAATTAAGCCAAGAATATTTCTATTGTCCTCCCTTCACTGTCTAGTGCTCTTTATTAAAAGGGTGCTAGACAGTATTTTTTTAAAGACTCTGTATTCAAAAAATACTGTTTACTGTTAACACTCCCTTTTTGAAAAAGTGACATACTATGAGCCAAATTAAAGACAAACTCTATCTATGCTCTGGCCTGCTCTCTGGCTTCTTTATCGTGGTTATTACCTTGCTACTACTAGCGCAAATTATTGGCCGTTTCTTCAATTTTATTGTGCCATCTGCTGAAGACTTTGCTGGTTTCGCACTCGCTGCATCGACTTTTTTAGGTTTGGCTTATACTTTTAGAGAAGGTGGTCATATTCGAGTGACGCTGGTGATTCAGCGTTTTTCGCCTCTGCCTCGCAAAATACAAGAAGGCATGATTCTCACTCTGTCATTGGCTTTGCTTTTTTATGTGTCTTACGCCTGTTCATTCATGGTGTACGAATCTTACATTTACGATGAAGTCTCTTACGGTTATGTGCCTGTGCCACTATGGATCCCTCAAGTCCCCGTCGCAGTCGGAGCCATTGCATTAACATTGGCAATATTCGATGCTTGGATCGACGTGATTCGAGGCAAACAACCTGATTATGTAAAACAAGAAGACGCTTTGTCGTTGGAGGAAATCTAATGGACATGATGTGGGTTTCAATTCTGTTAGGATTCGCTCTATTCGCATTACTAGGTTTAGGCGTTTGGGTTTCATTTACTCTCATTGCGATTGGTGGTTTAGGACTGATCTTGTCCGAGAATTATCAAATCGATTTACTGTTTGCTACTTCAAGTTGGGGTGCCAGTACCGCTTGGTCTTTGACCGCATTGCCACTTTTCATCTGGATGGGCGAAGTCCTATTCCGCACACGCTTATCTGAAGATTTATTCAAAGGCTTGTCGCCTTGGTTAGGCGGTGTTCCAGGTAAACTGCTGCATGTAAATATTTTGAGCTGTGGCATTTTTGCTGCTGTGTCTGGTTCCTCCGCAGCAACAGCCGCAACAATAGGTCGTATGACGTTACCAGAGCTTCGTAAACAAGGTTATAGCGATCGTATGGCGATTGGTACTTTGGCTGGTTCTGGTACTTTAGGTTTATTGATTCCGCCTTCTATCATTCTAATTGTATATGGCGTTGCGGCTGAAGTTTCCATTGCGCGCTTGTTCATTGCAGGTGCGTTACCTGGCTTATTACTGGTGTCGTTGTTCATGGGCTTCACCATGATTTGGGGACATTTACACAAAAACGAATTACCAAAAACCACAGGTCACGAAACCAGCTGGGCAGCTCGCGTAAAAGGCTTGCGTAAGTTGCTGCCAGTAGTCGGTTTAATTGGCTTTGTTTTAGGTTCTATTTATGGTGGTCTGACAACTCCAACCGAAGCCGCAGCAATTGGTGTTACTGGTGCACTGGTGTTAGCAGGCTTTACTGGCTCATTAAGTCGCCAGAGTTTTATGGACAGTTTGTTGGGCGCGGTAAAAAGCTCGTGCATGATAGGTTTTATTCTTGTTGGCGCACACTTCTTAACGCTGGCAATGGGTTTTCTCGGTATTCCTAAAGCCTTGGCAGTTTGGATTGGTGGCATGTCGTTATCACCAATGGAATTAATCCTTTACCTGACGGTATTGTTTGTTGTCTTAGGTTGTTTTTTAGATGGTATTTCGGTTGTTGTTCTTACCGTTGCTGTTGTTCTTCCTATGATCCAAGCGGCGAATATTGATCTTTTGTGGTTCGGTATCTTCATTGTATTGGTGGTTGAGATGTCGCAGATTACGCCGCCAGTTGGGTTTAATCTCTTTGTTATTCAATCTCTTACCGGGAAGGATATTTTGTATGTGGCAAAAGCCGCGCTGCCTTTCTTTTTATTGATTGGTGTGGCGATTTTGTTGATTAGCATATTCCCCGAGATAGTGACTTATTTACCAGCGACTATGTCTCAGAATTAAGTCGCAAAACCGTGTCTCTAAAATGAGTCACATATTCACTGATATATTTTTAGGAAAGTAACATGAAATTAAATTGCGATATGGGCGAAGCCTTTGGCGCATGGAAGATGGGGCTTGATGACAAGATCATGCCGTTTGTAGATCAGGCGAATATTGCGTGTGGTTTTCACGCTTCTGATCCATTGACTATGGCCAAAACTGTGGCATTGGCGAAGCAGCATAACATCACTATTGGCGCACACCCAGCGTACCCAGATTTAGTGGGGTTTGGCCGCCGTAATATGGACATCGCACCTGCAGAATTAAAAGCCATTATTCAATATCAAGTGGGGGCGCTAAAAGGGTTATGCGCCAGTCAGAATACAACGGTGGATTATGTTAAACCTCATGGTGCTTTGTATAACACCATGATGGCTGACTTTTCTGTGTTAGATACTGTGATGCAAGCGGTGAGTGAGCTGGATAACAGCATTCCATTGATGGTGATGGCGGTTCCTGAAGCACCAGAAATAAAGAAAATGGCGAAGAAATACGGCATTGATGTTTGGTTTGAAGCCTTCTCTGATCGTTTATACACAGACGAAGGTCGCCTGACACCACGTAAAGAGCCAAGAGCCGTTCACGCTACGTTTGAGTTGATCGAGAAGCAAGTCGAGCAACTGTGCGAAACTGGCACACTAACAACAGCATCTGGTAAAACCTTGGCGATCCATGCCGACACTATTTGTGTTCATGGCGATGGCGACCATGCACTGGAAGCCGTTACTCGCATTCGTACTTTAGTAGACCGTTTAAACAAGGCTAACTAGAACTCTATATGAGCACAGTAAATCCAATTGCATTTCCGAACATTGAAATGATCAGCAATCAAGCTTGTCTGCTAAGTTTTTGTCAGGTGATTAGCGAAACCACCTCCAACTACATTGCGCAGGTCACACAGCATTTAAAATCGTTAGACGGCATTTTGGATTTAGTGCCGTCTTACACGACTTTATTGGTGGTATTTGACGATGATCACTACGACCGTTTCGTGATCTGTAAAACCATTCGCGAAACCATCGAAGCCATAAATCCAAATGATTTCGCGCTAGAAGACCATCGTGAAGTGGTGATTCCGGTGTATTACGGGCCGGAAGTTGGCCCTGATATTCAGGACGTTGGTGAACATTGCCAGCTGAGCATGGAAGAAGTCATCAAGCGCCACAGTGAAACCACTTATCGAGCCTATGCTATTGGCTTCACTCCTGGCTTTGCCTTTTTGGGCAATACACCAAAAGAGCTCCATGTTCCGCGTAAGATCACACCAAGACTAAAAGTTCCCATTGGCAGCGTTGCACTGGCAGAGAACCAAACCGCAGTTTATCCAAGCGTGACACCGGGTGGCTGGCAGATTATCGGCCGCACGCCAGTGCAGCTTGTGGATTGGGGTAGTGAAAATCTTGCCTTGATCGCCATGGGAGATTCAGTAAGATTCGAGCCCATATCAAGAGATGAATTTTTAGTATTAGGGGGCCAGCTCGATGGCTTTTAAAGTAATCAAACCCGGTTTATTGGCATTGGTTCAAGATTTGGGGCGTCATGGTTATCAGTCACTTGGTTTAACAACAGGCGGACCAATGGACGAAATGGCGTTTCGTTGGAGCAATGCGTTACTCGATAACGACACTAATAGCGCACAAATTGAAATTACATTCGGTATGTTTTCTTTAGAAGCGCAAGCCAATACCAGCATAGCTATTACAGGCGCGGATCTTGGCGCCACTTTAAATGATAAAAGCATTTCCCCTTGGCGCAGTTACGTAATCAAAAAAGGAGATATTCTAGCATTCCATCAGCCAGTTTGGGGATTGCGCGCTTACCTCGCCGTGAAAGGCGGTTTTTTGTGTGAGCCCACATTAGACAGTGTTGCTACCGTTATGCGCGAAAAGATCGGTGGATTGACAGGGAAAGGCGATAAATTGCAAAAAGGCGACATGCTCAAGTATCTGCCTTTTACTCATCATCAAGATCGCGCAGTACCAAGATTGGCTATTCCTAATTACGGCCAAACAGAAATTCCTGTGATGTTGAGTTATCAATATGAGTCTTTTTCGACCTTGGAACGGGCTAACTTCTTTTCTAGCGATTACCGCGTTTCAGGTAATTCCGACCGCATGGGTTATCGGTTAGAAGGCAAAGTCATTAGCAGTGATTTGAAAGGAATTATTTCTGAAGGCATCGCTTACGGCGCCATTCAAATACCTAAAGATGGACAGCCTATTGTTTTGCTAAGAGACAGACAAACCATTGGTGGATATCCGAAAATCGGTTGTGTAACGCGCTATGGCGGCAGCATTTTATCTCAGCAAAAACCAGGCGATGTTATTCAATTCACACCTATTACTGTTGACCAAGCAGAGCAGGAACGACATCTACAAATGTCGAGACTTGCTCAGTGGCGTTAGCCTAAAGCCTGCGCCTTTTAACTTTTCTAGTATCGTGTTTAGAACCGTATTATCATGATACAAAATCAAGCTAAGTAAGACTGTCTTAGTATCTTTTAAAGATTAAATGCGATGATTCTCACATGATAAAGTTAAAAGGCTTCACCAGTAATATAGTCCACCATGATCGTCAGTTAGATCATAACGACAATCCAATTCATACGCCGATTTATAACTCGGTTCCTTATGGCTACAAAAGCACAAAAGACCTAGAAAATGTGTTCCAAGGCAAGACGTCTGGTCATAACTATGCTCGTCAGGCGACACCGACAACTGACAGTTTACAGTCGATGATTAGTCAAACTGAATTGGGTATTGGTAGTTTGGTTTTTGCCACAGGAATGAGTGCACTGAGCGCGATTTTCCTAACATTATTGAAAAGTGGTGATCACTTAATTGCTAGCCGCTTTTTGTTTGGTAATTCCTACAGTTTGATCACTACTTTAGAAAACTTAGGCATTGAAGTTACTTTGGTGGATGCCACAGATGCAGACAAAGTGATTGCGGCTAAGCAAGATAATACGCTCATGGTTTTTGTTGAAACCATCGCCAATCCTGGAACACAAATTTCAGACCTTGTGGCTATTGGCAACTGGTGTGAACAGGAAGGTTTGGTCTACTTAGTGGATAACACCATGACTTCGCCTTATTTGTTCCAGCCAATTAGAGCCAAAGCCAGCTTGGTTATGAACAGTTTATCTAAGTATTTTTGTGGTCACGGTACCGTTCTTGGTGGCGCAGTAACAGACACAGGTTTATTCGATTGGTCTAATTACCCAAATATTTTCGATGCTTATCGAAAAGGCGATGAAAGCAAATGGGGATTGACTCAAATTAAGAAAAAAGCCTTGCGTGATATGGGCGGAACCTTAAGTTCCGATGGCGCTTATCAAATTGCGGTTGGCGCAGAGACGATGGCGTTACGCATGGACAGAGCTTGTGCCAATGCGCTTGCTCTAGCGCGATTGTTAGAAGCCCATGAAAAGATTGAAGCGGTTTATTACCCCGGGCTGACATCGCATCCACAACATCAAAAGGCAAGTGATTGGTTTAGGCATTATGGCAGCATTCTTAGTTTTGACCTAAAAGAAGGCTATGATTGTGCTCAGCTATTAGACACTATCGACATTACAATTAATGCAACTCATTTAGGTGACAACCGAACTCTTGCTTTGCCAATGGCAAGCACCATTTTTTATGAAATGGGGCCGCAGAACCGTGCCAAGTCTGGTATCAGCGAGCAGATGATCCGTTGTTCTATCGGTATTGAAGATCCAGATGATCTATTAGAAAGCTTTAAATTTGGATTAGATCAACTGTAATTTTCACGAGATTTATACTGATCTGAATCCAGTTTAAAAAGCCTCAATCTCTTTATTGGTAAGGGATTGAGGCTTTTTTAATGTTTTTCCTATCGTATTTTTATTCAATGATAGTTTTTTGTAATCAAGCACCTTAAAAATAACAATTTCATCAAACAGCCACTTTCCCCTAATATAACTCCTGTTGGTAACGCACTTACACAAATTAATTAGGAGATACACAATGATCAACACTCAACTTAAGCCATTCAACGCAACAGCATTCAAGTCTGGCGAATTCGTAGACATTTCTGAAAAAGACGTTCTAGGTAAGTGGTCTGTATTTTTCTTCTACCCAGCTGATTTCACGTTTGTTTGCCCTACTGAGCTTGGTGACGTTGCAGACAAATACGAAGAACTTCAAAAGCTTGGTGTAGAAGTATTCTCTGTGTCTACAGACACTCACTTCACTCACAAAGCTTGGCACGACAGCTCTGAAACTATCGGTAAAATCAACTACTTCATGGTTGGTGACCAAACTGGCAACATCACAAACAACTTCAATGTGATGCGTGAAGGTCAAGGTCTTGCTGACCGTGCTACTTTCTTACTTGATCCAGAAGGTACTATCCAAGCGGTAGAGATCACAGCTGAAGGTATCGGCCGTGATGCAGACAACCTGCTTAACAAAATCAAAGCAGCACAATACGTAGCGGCTCATCCAGGTGAAGTTTGCCCAGCGAAATGGAAAGAAGGTGAAGCGACTCTTGCTCCTTCTCTAGATCTTGTTGGTAAAATCTAAGACAACATCTCCTGTTGTTGGGTGCGCTTCTGCACCCAACATTGGGCTTTGCCTGAGTCTTGGATAAAGCTCTTATTTATTATTTTGGAATGCAAATTTCAAGCTGACTATTCGCTTGATATGGATTTTTGCGCCCAAAATTTACAGTAATCCCTCAATCTCAATGGGTTAAATATTATGTTAGAAGCAAATTTAAAACAGCAACTGGGCGCATACCTAAAGAATATCGTTAATCCGATTGAAATTACTGTGTCCACAAATGATTCAGAAAAATCAACAGAGTTACTTGATTTAGCTCGTGAGATTACCGAGCTTGGAAATAGTAAAATCACATTGACTGTAGACGAGAATCCAGCAGGTCGTGCGCCACAAATGGCAATCGCACCGAAAGGTGAAGCGCCGCGAGTTCGTTTTGCCGGCATTCCTATGGGCCACGAATTTACTTCTTTAGTCTTGGCCTTGTTGCAAGCGGGTGGTCACCCATCTAAAGCAGCACCAGAGTTACTAGAGCAGATTAAGTCTCTAGATACAGAGTTAAACTTTGAGGTGTACATTTCCCTCTCTTGCCACAACTGTCCTGACATTGTGCAAGCAACAAACTTGATGGCGGTATTGAATCCGAAAGTTACCGCGACCATGATTGATGGTGCTTTGTTCCAAGACGAAGTAAACGGCTTAAATATCATGGCGGTACCGTCTGTTTACCTAAATGGTGAACACTTCGGCCAAGGTCGTATGACATTAGAAGAAATTCTAAACAAAGTAGATACTGGCGCAGCCGACAAACAAGCTGCCGCGTTAGCTGAAAAAGACCCATACGATGTCTTGGTTGTTGGTGGCGGCCCAGCAGGTTCAGCCGCAGCAATCTATTCAGCACGTAAAGGTATTCGTACGGGTATCGTTGCAGAGCGTTTCGGTGGGCAAGTCGCTGACACCATGGCGATTGAAAACTTCATCTCTGTGAAAGCAACAGATGGCCCGAAATTGGTTGCAGGCCTTGAGCAACACGTATTGGATTACGATGTTGATCTAATGAAAACGCAAAAAGCGGTTCGCCTAGAGAAAAAAGAATTCGTTGAAGTAGAGCTAGAAAATGGCGCTATCTTGAAGAGTAAATCGGTTATCTTGGCGACCGGCGCTCGCTGGAGAGAAATGAACGTTCCGGGTGAGCAAGAATACCGTGGTAAAGGCGTTGCTTACTGCCCACACTGTGACGGCCCATTGTTTAAAGGTAAGAAAACAGCAGTGATTGGTGGCGGTAACTCAGGTATTGAAGCGGCGATTGATCTTGCTGGTATCGTTGAGCACGTAACCGTTCTGGAATTTGGTGACACATTGCGCGCTGATGATGTTTTGGTTAAGAAAGCGGAATCTCTGCCTAACGTGGCCATCATTAAAGAAGCGATGACAACGGAAGTAATTGGTGATGGCGAACGTGTTATTGGCTTGAAATACACAGACCGTAAAACAGACGAATCTCATCTTGTAGATGTAGCCGGTATCTTCGTTCAAATCGGTTTGGTGCCAAACAGCGAGTTCTTACAAGACACATTGGCGTTAAGTGATCGAGGCGAGATTGTGATCAATGCTCATGGTGAAACATCGATTCCTGGTGTCTTTGCAGCGGGTGATGTCACAACAACACCATACAAGCAAATCATCATTTCCATGGGTGGCGGTGCAACCGCAGCTCTAGGCGCATTTGATTACTTGATTCGTAACTAACTTTTTGTTGAGTGGTGAATTATCGACACTCAACAGCACGTTCTACCAACAAGAAAACCGTCTTCTGGACTATCTGGAAGGCGGTTTTTTTTGTTGTGTGGCAATCTATAAAACAAAGCCTTATTCACGTTTTTCCCACCAATAAATAACAAGCCATGTGTGGTTGAATCGGTGCTAAGCTGGATTTAACTCCGAACGGTTTGAAGACTTTATCAATAACGCCTTGAGCTTGGCTGCCTTTGTTCTGTTCTATGTCAGTCAAAGTCCGTCGGCTGATCCCAACCAATTCTGCATAGTGAGTTTGCGATATGCTCAAGACGTTTTTCCGAAGGTATTGAAGCAATTCGCCTTGGCTGATTTCACCTAATATATGCTGCCTTAGTAAATCTAATAATAGACTTTGTCTCTCTTCTTCTGTCATTTCCACTTTCATATTGAATCACCTAAATGAGCAAAATATCACTCAAATATAGAGGAAGACTTGAAAAACGGGAAGTATATTGCTCAAAATAGCATTATAAAAAGAAAATGAGCATTATTTTACTCATTTTTATATCGAAAGATTGTTGATGAACATTTGGATTCGGAAAACAAGAAAGGAAAAGGCGTTAAAAAGTCAGATGAAAACACAGCCGCATTTTCACCTGAGATCAATTTTTCATGACAAAAAATGATTTAGGCAGAGGCTTTTTTCACAAACTGAGATTTCAGCATCATGTCACCAGCGCCATCAACTTTGCAATCAATGTCGTGGTCACCATCAACCAAGCGTTTAATTGTTGCTTTGGTACCGATTTTTAAGACTTGCGAAGAACCTTTTACTTTAAGATCTTTCGCCAAAGTCACTTTATCGCCTTCTTGTAGCAACTTACCGCTCATATCTTTGATGATAAGTACGTCTTCATCTTCGATGACTTCATTTGGATTCCATTCGTATGCACACTCAGGACAAACCAACATAATTTGGTCTTCGTAAACGTATTCTGAGTTGCATTTTAGGCAATTAGGAAGGCTCATAATTTATCAATACCTTTGATACAGATTGGGAAAATGTGCGCGCATTATAACCCCATTTTTGCTGTGGTTTTTCATCTAGCATAAAATTTATTTCCTTAACCTCAACACTTCTTGAATACATCACAAAACCAATTCATCACTTTTTGCGTAATAAATTTAACAAGCCCAACGTGCAGGAGTATCAATATGACATTAAGGTTAGTTTGGTTCGGCAATGATTTACGTTGTGCCGATCAAAATACACTGTCGTTGGCAGCAAGTGAAGTAGACCAATTAATCTGTTTGTATTTTGATGACCCCAAGTACAAGCAGCCAAGTCGTTATGCTACACAAGGTATGTCGGCACTACGTCGTCGTTTTTAAAACGAAAGCCTGAACAGCCTCCCCATCGAACTAGAATCAGTTGTGGCAAAGACTATTACCGCTCAAGTTCCAGTCATTTGACAAGTTGATCGGCCTGCACGAGGTTGTCACCTTATTTAGCTTGGGGAAACATCAGTTTAAAGTTGTCATTGCTCATTACGCCAACTTTAAATTAAGCGAACTGGCTCACCGACAGCTCAACCATAAGATCACTGCTGATATTTTCTAATGCGACTTCCAACTCAGACAAAGGCAGCTTTTCTGGCACCATAAGAATCATCTCTGTTTTAAACAACATTTCAGAACTCATTGGCGCAGGTTCACAGGATGTTTTCAGTTCTTTCACGTTTACCATGAGTGAGTGCAACACTTGAGAGACTTCTTTCACAATGCCTGCTCTGTCATTACCCACAACAGATAGCGACAGAGTTGACCCTTGAGCCGGGCTTTGAGTTGCATTTTCTACCGTGACATTTAGGCCAAGCTTTTCGAAGTCACGCAGTTCGTTAATCAGCGCTGCTTGGTAATCCAAAGGAACTGATAACGTAAGAATACCTGCGAATTTATCCGCCAAATGCGCCATACGACTTTCTAACCAGTTACCGTGATGACGGGAAATAGTATCAGATAAACGCTCGACAATACCGGGACGATCTTCCCCTATAAAACTTAGTACTAGATGTTGCGACATAATATTCTCCATCCATTATTTTTAAATTTTTCAAAAGAGAGTAAGAAAAAGTATTCCATTTAATCAGTCTAGACTATGGCAATCATATTAAGCAGCTAAACTTAGCAAGAGTATAAGTTTTCTTGTAAAAAGCAGAGTTAACTACGTCAAAAACAAAAAGACTGTGTTAAATTATGTAGACTAAATGGATAACATAAAATGGGTTATCAAAGGGGAAAAGATGCTTCAAAATCAGGAAGTAAACCAAGATGAGCGACAAGAGGCTTTACGCCTTTTATATGCGAACGTCCTAACAAGCACCGTCGTTTCTGCCTTGATCAGTACCGCTTTTGTCTTTTCATTTACCCGTGAGGGAGACTCTTCTGGCCAGCTCATTTGGCTGGTCGTCATGACTATCGTGCTTTCCTTACGCCTTTTCGATCTGCTTCAATATCGTAGAAAGTCTTCCCAACACTTTGTAGCTACGCCAAAAGACCTATGGCGCTTCTCCAGTTTATGCTTTTTAGTATCTTCAACTTGGGGAGTTTACCCTCTATTATTTCATCCATTCTCAGACTCGCTTGAACTCATTACTACCATTATTGTTCTATCTGGCATTGGCTCTGGCGTCACCATCATGTGGTCAGCTAATAAGCCAACAGCAATTGCATGTATTCTGTCAATGTCTGTTCCCTATTCAATTTTGTTACTCCTCTCTAGCGACTCATATGAACGTGTACTTGGCATAATGGGCATGACTTACGCAATCGCCATGTCATTAACCGCTTCAAAGCTTTCTAGCTTCACTTATAAAGCGATCCGTTTGAAAAACCAGAATTCACAACTGTTACTCACCATGGAAAAAAAAGTAGATCTCCGCACACAAGAGATTTACCGACTGTCTAATATAGATCGCCTAACAGGCTTTTTGAATCGCACAGCTTTCTTAAAAAAACTCAACAAAATGACCCACTCTCGCACATCAACACCCTTTGCTTTACTGTTCATTGATCTTGATGGCTTTAAACAGGTAAACGATAGTCTGGGGCATGAAGTTGGCGACAAAGTCATCAAGGAAACCGCAACTCGGATTGCTTCATTATCTCGCGGAGTTTTTCCTGTTTGCCGCTGGGGAGGAGACGAGTTTTTATTAGCTTATACATTCTCGACACCTGAGGACATTGAACCCTTTACTCAGCAACTAATTGATATCATTAACCTTCCCCACCAAACCTCTCAGTCAAAAACTTGGGTTGGAGCCAGTATTGGTATCTCGCTTTACCCTCAACATGGCACCCATTATGACACCTTGATTCAAAATGCGGACATGGCGATGTATCAACAAAAGCGTTTAGAAAAAGGCAAAGTTGGCTATTTTAATGAGTCATTACGCTTAAAAATTATTCGTGAGCGCTTTCTTAGCGATCGACTCGTCACCGCGATTGAAGGCAATGAGTTACGACTAGTGTTTCAGCCTATTGTAAGAAACACAACGAGAGGCATTGTTGGAGTAGAAGCATTATTAAGATGGAACTTAGATGGTGAAGAAGTTTCACCAGTCGAATTTATTCCCATCGCTGAACAATACGGCATGATAAAAAGCATAGGTTTATGGGTCGTTGAAAAGGCTTGCCAGCAAATAATAGACTTGTCCGGCAAAGGAGAAGAGCTAACCGTAAGCATCAATGTTTCCATCATTCAGTTTCAAGACAAAGACTTTGTGGATCACGTAAAAGAGCTGATGAGTAGATTATCATTTGAGCCAAGCAGACTGCATATTGAAATCACAGAGTCTGTCTTTGCAGCGGACAAAGCCGCTCTGATTACTCAAATAAAAGCGCTACAAGAAATCAATATCAAGATATCCATTGATGACTTTGGAACAGGCTATTCATCTCTTGCCAGCATGCAAAGCCTCGGTGTGGATATAGTTAAAATTGATAAAAGTTTTATCGATGAAATCCATGGAAGTGGCTCAAATATTATTCATGCTGTTCTGCAAATTTCACAGCCCATGGGTTATCAAGTGGTTGCTGAAGGTGTCGAAACGCTTGATCAAGTCGAAGTGCTTAACAAAATCGGAGTACATTATTTACAAGGGTATTATTTTTCAAAACCCTTGGAAATTGAGCAACTCAAAAACTATTTAGACAAGCGCCTTTAAACCATACAACGGAACAGGGCTTTAATATAAACAAAGCCCTGATTCTTCCTTATTCTGCCCCTTTAATTATTGGTTAAATCAACTCATATAAAGAACATATAAATCTTTTTAAGGAATTAGAGAAATGTCGAATTTGATAGACAAATTAAACTGGCGCTATGCAACGAAAAAAATGGACGCGTCAAAAACGGTTGAACAAGAAAAAGTAGACCGTATTTTAGAAGCAGTCCGTCTCACAGCGACATCAAGTGGTTTGCAGCCATACGAAGTGATTGCGGTAACAAATAAAGAATTGCGTGAAGCCATTGTTCCGCATGCTTGGAATCAAGCTCAAATCACAGACGGTTCACATCTTTTGGTTTTCGCTGCATGGGATAACTACACAGAAGATCGCATCAATGAAATGTTTGATCTTGTGAATGATGAACGTGGTTTTAAAAATGAAGGTTGGGAAAACTACCGTCAAATGATCTTGGGCGCTTACCCTCCACGCGACGCAGAAGTGAATTTCCAACATGCGGCACGTCAGGCTTACATTGGTCTTGGCACAGCATTGATCGCAGCAGCAGAAGAAGGCGTAGACAGCACGCCAATGGAAGGTTTTGATCCTGCAAAAGTAGATGAGATTCTTGGGCTGTCAGAACGCGGTTTACGCTCTGTTATCTTGTTGCCTTTAGGCTACCGCGCCGAAGAAGGCGATTGGCTAAAAGACCTTAAGAAAGTGCGTCGTTCCAGTGACAAGTTCATCACTGAAATGAAGTAAACCGCTCTTTGAGCGAAAACTTCTCAAAAGAATACACTTAACATAAAAGCGCTACAGCACTCGTTAAGTGATGTGGCGCTTTTTTATAGGCAGATAAAGGTGCGGATGAAAAAATCCTAATTATTGCCCTTTTTGCGAATTTTGATTGTGGTATTAATAATAGAGATCAAAATAAGCTAAGGAATAAATAAATGAAAAAATGGTTTGGAATCATAACCATCGCGCTTTTGTTAAGCGCTTGTTCCAATGATGATTGGCGTAGCGCCAGCCGAGAACCTGCGGGCATTGCACCAAAACCAGAAGCGGTTTCTGATGCGATTATCGAATTTTATGCGGCGGATGCTTTTAGCTGGCGTGGTTGGTTTGCGGTGCATACTTGGGTTGCAATAAAAGAAGAAAATGCGCCTGAATATACAGTTTATGAAGTAACAGGCTGGCGCGTAAAACGTGGTTTGCCTGCATTGTATGAATACAAGACCAGCACGCCAGATCGCTATTGGTTTGGTTCAAAACCTGAAAAAGTTTTATCAATAACAGGCGAAAAAGCCGCAACCTTGATTCCAGAAATCAAGTCTGCTGTCGCTCGTTACCCTTGGGCAAATGAATATACCGTTTTTCCTGGACCAAACAGCAACACCTTCCCAACTTGGATTGGTCTACAAGTGCCAGAGCTTGAACTCGATATGCCATTCAGTGCAATTGGCAGTGGCTACGCGGATAATGATAGTTAGTCGTTTAACTAAGTAAAAAAGCAATTCAACAAAGCACTGATATCAGTGCTTTGTCATTCCTGGATTAGGAATAAAGTTAATCACCATTTCCTCTGCTTCTGGAACACTGCTGTGCGGTTGATTCACGCGAGTGGCTAGCTCTGGTGTTTGCGCTTCAATCTTTGTCGACTGGGCGTCTTCATAGCCACAAGCGATGCATTCTCGATACTGTTGCTCAGCTTCGTCGTCACGCCATGCGCGAATCTTATCCATTTCACTACAACGTGGGCAGACGGCACCGGCGATAAAGCGTTTTACTGTCATTATGTTCCCTTATGAAAAAACAGCGTGGCGAGAACCTCGACCACACTGCTCATTTCTAGTTTATTTACAGATGTTGCCTATTAAGCTGCAATACCACTGTGTCTTAACAGCGCATCAGTGCTTGGCTCACGTCCACGGAATTCAGCAAACAATTCAGCGGCTGGGCGTGAACCACCATTTGCCAATATGGTATCACGGAAGTGCGCACCCGTATCTGAATTGAAAATGCCGTCTTCTTCGAATTTCGAGAAGGCATCTGCAGACAATACTTCTGCCCACTTATAGCTGTAATAACCCGCTGCATAACCACCAGCAAAGATATGCGAGAAGCTATTCTGAAAACGATTGAAAGCAGGCGGTGTTGTTACCGCTACGTTACTGCGAACATCATCAATAACAGACTGTACTGAAATGCCTTCTTGATATTCCATGTGCAACCGGAAGTCGAATAGAGAAAACTCTAATTGACGAGTCATTTGCATGCCTGATTGAAAGTTTTTCGCAGCCAACATTTTATCGAGTAAATCTTCCGGCAATGGCTCATTAGTTTCATAGTGTCCTGCAATGTAAGCTAACGCCTCTGGTTCGTAGCACCAGTTTTCCATGAACTGACTCGGCAGCTCGACAGCATCCCACGCCACACCATTAATACCTGATACAGACGCAACATCAACTTGGGTCAACATATGGTGCAAACCGTGTCCAAATTCATGGAATAAAGTCGTTACTTCATCATGAGTTAATAAAGCAGGTTTGTTACCGATAGGTGGCGTAAAATTACAAACCAAGTAAGCTACCGGTAGCTGTAAACGATCATCGCTCAAGCGACGTCGCGTACGACACGAATCCATCCAAGCACCACCACGCTTTGCTTCACGAGCATAAGGGTCGAGATAAAAACGCGAAATGTCTTCTCCGCCTTTACTGATAGTGAAAAGCTTTAGTTCATTGTTGTAGCTATCAAATTCTTTTTCTTCTCGAATATCCACGCCAAATAATGTTTGTGCCACGTGAAACAACCCAGATAAAACCTTATTCATTGGAAAGTAAGGGCGAAGCTCTTCTTGGGAAATACTGTATTTATGCTGACGCAGTTTCTCAGCGTAATAAGTCATGTCCCAAGTGTTCAGTGTTTCCATTCCATTTTCTTCTTTGGCGAACGCGACTAATTGCGCAAGATCTTGTTTTGCCGAGCTTTTTGATTTTTCTGCTAGATTTTTCAAAAAGTCGATAACCTGCTGTCCGTTATCGGCCATTTTGGTAGCAACAGACAATTCCGCGTAATTTTCAAAACCTAAGATAGCCGCCATTTCATGGCGTAAAGACAAAATCTCATCAATTAACGGTGCATTATTGAATTTGATGTCGCCACCTTGATCAGAAGCGCGAGTCGCAAAAGCACGATACATTTCTTCGCGAAGCTCTGCGTTGTCTGCGTAACTCATCACTGGCATGTAGGAAGGAAAATCTAGAGTAAATAACCAGCCTTCTTGTTCTTTGGCTTCTGCCATTTGTTTCGCTTGCGCAAGCGCCGATTCTGGCAAACCAGCTAATTCGCTTTCGTCGGTTATCAGCTTACTCCAAGCTTGGGTTGCGTCTAGAACATTTTCACCAAATTGACTGCTCAGTTCAGATAAGCGCTGGCTGATTTCACCATAGCGTTTTTTAGCGTCGCCTTCTAAGCCAACACCCGATAATTCAAAATCACGAATGGTTTGCACTAAAGACTCTTTTTGCGTTTGAGTCAGATTTTTTGCCGCGTCGCTTTCTGCTAATTTCTTATAAGCCTGATACAAAGCTTTGTTTTGACCTAGATCAGTATAAAACTGAGTCAATTTAGGTAAACATGCATTATAGGCTGCGCGAATTTCAGGTGTGTTTTTTACCGAGTTCAAATGACTGATTGGAGACCAGAAATGATTCAGATCATCGTCCAGTTGATCCAGTCGTAAAACCAAGCTCTCCCAGCTTGGATTGGTATTTTCGCTCACGCAATTATCAATGGCGGTTTGATTTATTTTCAGCAAGGCTTCTAAATTCGCTTCTATGCTTGAAGCATCAACACCGGTGAAATTCGGTAAGCTTGTCGCGCCCCATACAGACTCTGACATATCGTGTTATCCTTTTATAAAAAGTTGAATGCTTAATACCTATTATTTGCACTAAAACTAGTACATTTAAACAGAGTAACAAAAACTGAAAAAACGTAACCTAATGACCCATGTATTAATAAAGCTATGCTGAATAAGATATGTGGTCTTGGTTTTTTTTCAATGCACAAATAACTATTGTACTAATAGTTCCTTCATTTATAACGCAAGATGTCTCGTAAGAGAGGGTTTATGGTCATGAAATCTTTCCGAGGTAACGCACCTCAATTGGGTAATCGAGTTTGGGTGGATGACAGTGCAGTTGTGATTGGTGATGTCGTCATCGGCGAAGATAGCTCAGTTTGGCCTTTGGTTGCCATTCGCGGCGATATGCACCGCATTCGAATTGGCGCTCGCACCAGCATTCAAGACAACTCCTGCTTGCATATTACTCATGCCAGTACTTATAAACCTGAAGGCCACCCATTAACCATTGGCGATGATGTTACCGTCGGTCACATGGCAATGCTGCATGGCTGCACAATCGGCAACAAGGTGTTAGTTGGCATGGGCACAACCATTCTTGATGGCGCCGTCATTGAAGATGAAGTCATTATCGGTGCAGGTTCATTGGTTCCGCCGGGGAAACATCTTAAGTCTGGCTTTTTGTATATGGGCTCACCCGTAAAGCAGGCTCGTCCATTGAGTGGAAAAGAAATAGAATACTTCCAATACGCTGGGCTAAATTACGTCAAACTGAAAGACGAGTACCTAGCTGAGAGTGAACTTTTAAGTAAAAAAGCAGACTGATATTAAACTCGTAAAAAAATACTTAACGAAAAGTGTAAGAATATTTCACTCTTCCTCGTCTAAACACTAGAAGCGAAATGCTGAGGCTCAAATGATTGATGCAAATCTTTCCTCTGATATGAATGGTTCACCCAGTGCAGATATCTTTCTCGACACTGTCTTTATGGAAGATCTACGTAGCCAAATGATTAAATTTGCACGGTTACAGGTTCGAGACAGCCAACTGGCAGAAGATGCAGTTCAAGAAGCCATGATTTCAGCTTACAAGAACATCGATCGTTTTGGGCGGAAGTCAGCCTTCAAAACGTGGGTTTTCTCGATTTTAAAAAATAAAGTCATTGATCTCCTACGTAAAGAAAAGCGCCATACGGCAGCAAGTCAACTAGAAGAAGGTTCAAACCTAACTGGTGACGAACTGATGGAAGTGCTTTTTAAAGAAAACGGCCATTGGAACAAACATGAACGACCACAGAAATGGGATCAACCCGATCACGAGGTTGAAAATGATCATTTTTGGCGAGTGTTTGATGCTTGTTTAAATGGGTTACCCGATAAATACGCTAGGTTCTTCATGATGCGAGAGTTCTTAGAAATGGACACCGCGGAGATTTGTCACAATGAAGAACTGACCGTCAGTAATCTTAATGTCACCTTATATCGTGCTCGACTGCGATTACGAGAGTGCCTGGAAGATAACTGGTACCAGAAGGAAGCGTTCACATGATGAATTGCAAACAAGCAACTCAATTATTGTCTGAAAAACTTGATCGGCCACTTAGTGCGAGAGAAAAGGTCTCAGTTGGAATACATACCACCATGTGTGCTCCTTGTCGCCAATTCGGTCTGCAAATGGAAGAATTACGCGATATTTCAAAACATTACACCAAGGGAAACACAAGGAAAGAAAAATAATCTATATTTTGTGTAATAAGTACCAAAGAACCAACGTCAAAAAAGAGTAATTAGAGTTTAAAGTATTAAAAACCGCTGGCAACGCCTTATGTTGCTTAATTAATATTCACTGTTAAAAGAAGAGGATTTACCATGAAAAATACAAAAGCATCACTAGCACTAGCACTTGGTACAGCAGTAGCCGTTTCTGCAGTTGCGATTCCAGCTCAAGCAGCAAGCAAAGAAAAATGTTACGGCGTAGCATTAGCAGGTCAAAATGACTGTGCTGCAGGTCCAGGCACTTCTTGTGCAGGTACATCTAAAACAGATTACCAAAGCAACGCTTGGAAATTAGTTCCAGCTGGCACTTGTGTTGATATGGAATCTAAAACATCTTCAACTGGTCACGGCCAATTGAAAGCATTCTAAGAGCCTAGACATTTAAGATTATGTCCAATGTTCTTATTGAACCAAAACACCCGCAAGCCGAAGACACTTCCCCTGTGTCTTCGAGCTTTGCGAGTCGTTTTATGTCACGTTCTGGTATCAGTTTAAAACCTGCTTACTACCAACTGATTTTGGCCTCTTTTCCTGAGATAGGTTTCTTTGAGATTCACGCTGAAAACTATTTGAGTAAAGGTGGACCAGCACGCCATTATTTAGACCTAATTCGCCAGCATTATCCCATTACCGTTCACGGTGTCGGATTATCTATTGGCGGTGAACACTCCATTGACCAACAACATCTAGAACGCGTTTCACAACTGGTTAATGAAGTTCAACCTCAAATATTCTCTGAGCATTTAGCTTGGTCGTCCCACGACAACAGTTTCTTAAATGATTTGTTGCCTGTTGCTTATGATGAAGTCACTTTACGCCGTGTTTGTGAGCACATCGATCACATTCAATCCCACGCAAAGCGCCAAGTTCTCATCGAAAACCCATCAACCTATTTCGAATTTAATCGGAGTAAAATGAGCGAAACCGACTTTCTTACAGAAATGGTAAAACGTACTGGCTGTGGATTATTGCTAGATATAAATAATGTTGAAGTGTCCTGCTTTAATCACGGCCATGATCCTTACCAATATTTGAACAACTTCCCTGTTTCAGCAGTAAAACAAATGCACCTTGCGGGACACACCACAGATCAAAATACAGTTGTACCCTTAAAAATAGACAGCCATGACGAGCCTGTCTCGCAGGATGTCTGGTCTTTGTATCAACACACATTAAGCTTAACCGGTGATTGCCCAACACTCATTGAGCGAGATGGTAATCTTCCTGCCATTGAAGAGCTATTAGCTGAAGCTCGCTTTGCGGATAAAATCCGACAGACTGTCAGTCAGGAGATCATCCGTGAACACGCAATTTAAGGCTGCTTTGCTCACGGAAGACACTCGCTTTTATGAAGAAATAAAAGCACCTTCAATGGAAGAGCAAGAAATACGCCTCGATGTTTATCGGAACAATATTACAGTCTCTTTAGTCGAAGCTTTGTGTGATATTTTTCCCGTTACTCAAACTCTTGTTGGCGATGATTTTTTCCGTGCAATGGCGCGAATTTATGTATTAAACAACCCACCAAGCTCTCCCATTATTCGAGAATATGGTCAAAATTTTTCAGACTTTGTACGCAATTTCGAACCAGCTCAAAGTCTTCCCTACTTGCCAGATCTTGCTGCGCTTGAGCACGCCATGCTGACATTAACCCACAGTGAAGAATACGAGACGCTTGATCATCAAGTCGTTTCCGAAGCATTTTCGTCCGTGGAAAATCCAAGTATTTTATCACTTTGTGTTCCACCCACTACGCAGATTTTGGTTTCTCCTTTTGCCATCGGCTCTTTATATCAAGCGCATTTCAGTGACGGTCATAAGCGGCTCAATCAAGTAGACATTACGAAAAACGAGTACTTACTCTTGGTAAAATCGCATCTTTACGCACAACTGCATGTTATTAACAAAGAAGAAGCGATTTTTGTCAAAAATCTCATGCAGGAAAAGACGCTCGAAAATGCCATACCAGAATCAGATTCATTTGATCTTGGTGAAACCTTAGCTAAGCTAATTGAGTGGAAGATATTAACCAATATCACACAAATCCAAACAAAATAGTCGTCTTAAAAATCAGACGTTTCAAGTAAGGTAACCTGTATCAAGCCAACAGATTAACCAAGAACCAAAGGAAAATTTATGCTCTCTATTATCAACAATAAAAGTGAAGCGATATTCAAAAAGCTCCCGGAATCTCTGATTCTATTTGTGGCGCGTTTTGCTATTGCTGCGGTGTTTTGGAAATCTGGGCAAACGAAAATCGAAGGTTTTTCCCTCGACATTATCGCCATGAAAATGGAACTCGGTTTACCGAGGTTAGCCGAGTCAACAGGCTTTTTGTTTGAATACGAATACAACTTACCTTTGATTCCACCTATGATTGCTGCAGTGCTCGCAACGATAGCGGAACACATTCTACCTATTCTCATTCTAGGTGGTTTATTTACTCGCTTAGCAGCATTCGGTATTGCTGGAATGACATTAGTGATTCAACTTTTTGTTTACCCTGAAGCCTACCCTACTCACGCTACTTGGTTAGCCATTGCTTTATTACTTATGTACCGAGGCGCAGGTTCTTTCTCTTTAGATAACGTATTAAAAAGAAACCGTTAATTAGTCGTATCGTTTCTAGTAACCATTTCCTGAATCTATTCCAAGACAGGACAGCTCCAATAAAAAAGCCTTTCAAACGAAAGGCTTTTTTATTGGAGCTTGCTTAATTTCTTATTAAGCTTTTTAGACTCTAAGCTTTTGCCGGTAAGGTGAAAGTAGAGGTTGCCTGCTTCGTTTGCTCTGCCGATCCAGACAAGGCATCGGTTAATGAGGTTAAGCGCAATGAAGTTTGGCTGTTATTTCCTGTTACATCTACAATCTGAACAATATGTAAAGCAATTCCATTCGCCTCTTCCGCTTGACTTTGAGCCAATGCAGACAGCTCGTCTAAACTTCTTAGAGAGACTTCAGAGTCTTTTTCTAGCTGACTCAAAGGGACTACAACATTTTCTATTTGCGTTACACCATTGCGCATACGCTCTTGACCTTGTTCCATCTCATCCGAGATTTGCACAGACAAGTTCGCAATCGATGTAATGACCTGATCAATCGATTCAGTTACTTTCGCCGTGTTGCTCGCTAGGTTCCTGACTTCATCAGCAACAACCGCAAAGCCTCGACCAGCTTCACCTGCACGCGCCGCTTCGATCGATGCGTTAAGCGCCAACAAGTTAGTTTGGTCAGCCACATTACGAATGTCATTTACAAAGTCAGACACAGTCGCTGCGCTTTCTTTTAGCTTAGCAACAGAATGAGCCGTTTCCTCTATGTAAGCTGCCACAGAGATAATGTCTTGCGCTGCCGTACTGATAATTTCCTTACCTTGTTTCGCAAGATCGTGTGCGGCTTCTGCTTGATTACGTGACACACTCACATGTTCTGCCATGACTTTTACGCCACCGGACAACTCTTCAACCGACGCTTGAATATCACTCGCCATCGCTTCTTGTTTGTCTGACCCCTGCTGCACATCTGTCACGCTCATACGGATGTTGCTAACCGAGTTCACAACAGTTTGCGCACTCATATCAATTTTACGAACCACATTGCCCAAACTGGACTGCATGCTTTTCAGGCTATAAACAAGTTTTCCGATTTCACCTTTTGACCGAATATCAATGCTATGAGACAAATCACCTTTCGCCACACAATCAAGTAAAGATGCGACTTTTTCCAGAGGGCTTACAATACTGCGCGTAATCAATACTGACATAATTGCGCCAACTAGAACTGCAATAATTCCAACACCAATGATCATCAAAATCGCAATTTCAGATTCAGATAAAATAGACTGCTGACGCTGCTGCATCATAGTTCGCTCACTCTCTGAAAGCGCTTCGGTTTGATTTAGGAAAGTTTGAAGTTCATCTCGTGTTGGGCCCGCCATTTGTGCTTTTGCATCATCTAGCTCGCCAAACTCCAAAGCCTCTACAGTAGATTGCAAAGCCGCTTGATAGATTTCTCTTTGCTTCTTAAGTGCCTCAACAACTACTTTATTTTTATCCGAAGTCACAAGGCTTGTCATAGTTTCTAAGCTGGCGTCCATGTTGCGATTACGCTCGTCAATCTCTTTATAAATCGCAACACGCTCATCTCGATCTTCCAATACAAACAATAGAAGCAGGCGGCTAGCCAAGCTTTCGGCATTTACGTTAAGGTCGCCAGTTAATTCAACCAAGGCCGCATTTTCGTCAACAATGCCACGGATGTTGCCAGATAATGACTGAAAACGCGTTGCAGAAAGACCTACAACAACCAAAAGCAATATCAACAGCACTAAATAGCTGGCCGTTAATCGACCCCGAATTGTTGCAAAGCTCAACATATATATACCCTTCTATAACTCGTTAAAAATACTCTACTCTATCTTTACCTAACATTAGACGTAAAGCACGCAGCTTTTGTTACATTAACGAAAAATAACAATATATTTTGCTATATTTTTTGCTGTATTGGAGAAGTATAGGCAATTAAAAACAGAAGTGCGGCACAAACAACAACACTGGGCCCGGTTGGCGTGTCCCATTGATAAGACGCCCACAAACCACCGCACACAGACAAACAACCAATAACACTCGCCATGGCTGCCATTTGGATTGGCGTTTTTGAGAGCTTACGAGCGGTTGCGGCAGGAATAATCATTAACGACGTAATCAACAACACACCAACTATTTTCATCGCCACAGCAATCACCAAGGCCACCAGCAACATAAGCAATAGTCGAATGGCTTCTACAGGATAACCTTCCACTTTGGCGAGCTCTTCATTCACCGTCATCGCCAAAAGTGGTTTCCAGAAAGCGACTAATAAGGCAATAACCGCCAAACCACCGCCATAAATCCAATACACATCGGTTTGACTAATGGCCAACAAATCACCGAACAAATACGCCATCAAATCAATACGTACATTGTCGAGAAAACTCACCGCAACCAACCCTAACGACAGAGCAGAATGCGCCAAAATCCCCAATAATGTGTCCGTCGCAATAATGTGTTTCTTTTGCAAAACGACCAACACAGCAGCCAACCCAACACACAAAACAATGATGGCAAGATTCAAGTTAATATCAAACAAAAAGCCCAATGCCACACCCAACAAAGCAGAATGCGCCAAAGTGTCGCCAAAGTACGCCATACGACGCCAAACCACAAAGGCACCCAATGGCCCAGCGACAGCGGCCACACCCAATCCACCGATTAAGGCTCTAAATAAAAAATCTAACATGGTATTACTAACTCCAAACTCGGTAGGGTTTTAATGGTTACAATGGACGTGAGTCTCTTTATCGCTGTGTTGAATACTACCGCTTTCAATGTGAACATGATCGTGCTGATGGGCATAAATCGCGATTGATTCATCGGCGCCAGGGACGCCAAATAACGCCTGATAAGCGGGATGACCAGTAACATGCTGAGGACTTCCAGAGCAACAAACGTGCTGATTAATACACACCACCGTATCAGTTTTCGCCATCACCAAATGTAAATCATGAGACACCATTAACACGCCACAAGCGAGTTCATCTCGAATGCCTTCAATCAAGTTATATAATTCAACCTGACCATTTACATCAACGCCTTGTACTGGCTCATCAAGCACCAATAAATTGGGTTTATTCAATAAAGCACGGGCCAATAAAACACGCTGGGTTTCACCACCTGATAAAACATGTACTTGAGAATGCAGTAAATACCCGATACCTAGCTTTTCTAACGTCGGTGCAATTTGACCTTTATCAACGCCACGAACCAGTGCTAAAAAATGCTTCACCGTCAAAGGCAAGGTTGGATCGATGTGCAATTTCTGTGGCATATAACCAATACGCAACGTTTTATGGCGAATCATTTCGCCACTGGTCGGCGTTTGTAAGCCTAATAAAGTACGAATCAACGTACTTTTACCGCTGCCATTTGGGCCAATTAGGGTAACAATTTCGCCTTCACTGACGCTCATATCAATGTTGTTGAGCAAGACTCGCTCGTCAAACGCGATACCAATGCCTTTAAATGCGATTAATTGTTTGTTCATGGACGAACTCCTTCTGGCAACGCCTTACAGTCTGCGCACAAACCTGTTAGCTCAATGGTTTTCGATCGTAGCTCAAAGCCTTGTGTTTCGGCTTTGGCAATCAGGGCGGAATGTATGTCTTGATAGTCGAACTCCATCACATTGTGACAATCGTCACAGATCAAGAAGTATCCTTGATGAACCTTGTCTGCATGAGCACAGCCAAGATAAGCGTTCATCGATTCCACTTTATGAATCAAGCCTGCATTCAATAGAAAGTCCAAGGCACGATACACTGTTGGCGGCGCAGAGTTAAAACCCTCTTCTGCCAACTTCGCCAGCAACTGATAAGCGCCTAATGGTCGGTGACTTTCCCAAATCAATTCCAATGCACGACGACGCACTTTAGTTAAGCGCTGTCCTTGCTCTACACACAAAGTTTCCGCCGTGGCTAAAGCCGTTTCAATACAATGGTTGTGATTGTGAGAATTCGTGTCGTGTGTTTTTTTAAAACTCATTAGAACGCTCTCCCTACATTGGTTAAATAGCTCCAAATCATGGAACAACTAATAATGATTAACGCGATTGCCGCCACAAAGCCAAACCCTTGCGTCACACGATCTTTCCAAACGCGATGCTCTTTACTTAATGCGAAACCGGCATCACGGACAAAAACACTAACACCAGCCAAAGAAGCCACAGTAATGCCCGTTCCCAACGCCATAGCAAATGTCGACACTACGCCCCAAAGAAAAATGTCCGTACTCAGAGAAAATAACAGCACCAGAATCGCACCAGTACAAGGACGAATGCCTACCGCCATCGCCATTGCCCAAATGCTCCGACGTGCTGTCTTAGTTTCTGTTGCGTGGTGAGAGCAACAAGTGTGCCCATCGCCATGGTTATGTGAGTGGTCGTGGTCGTGGTCGTGGTCGTGGTCGTGGTCGTGGTCGTGGTCGTGGTCGTGGTCGTGGTCGTGGTCGTGGTCGTGGTCGTGAGAATGATCATGTCCGCAGCTTGATTTACCTCGTAACAAACGGATGAACATCCAAACGCCAATCAAGCCAACGGCAGCAAAGCTGGCCACTTCAAAAAAGCGACTGATTTGCATGGCTTTACCCGCCAAAGAAAAGACTTGGCTTAACACCAAAATAATCACAATCGCCATGACAGCTTGCGCGCCAGCACACAAAAATGACAAGCCAATACCGCGGCGCAAAGGCGCGTTACTTGCCAACATATAAGAAGAAATCACCGCTTTTCCGTGCCCAGGACCGGCAGCATGAAACACACCATAAAAGAAACTAGTGGTCATCAACCCCCACAATAAAACCGCACTTCCCTCTTTACTGATAGAACGCACTAAAGAAACCAGCTCACGATGAAAGGTCGCCTGTTCAGAAAGAACCCACTGAATAAAACTTTGATAAGCCGAAAAATCAGCCGCATGAAGAGAAGTATTGAACAACAAAAAAGACAGCAGCAAGAAAGCAAGATTCTTTGCCATGATTGGCTCACTTAAAAATGGATAGAGTTTTGTTATGATATAACACTTTTAATATGAGAAAAAGCCAAAGCTAATAAACACTAATGATCAAAAGGGGCAATGATACGCCTCATATTTAATATAAGTCCGTATGTAAACGTTCAGCGACGTCTTCCCCTAACAGTTTAGTGAGACATACAAGTACCTGTTCACCAAATCCAATCCGACTTCCGCACACATAGATGTGGGCGCCTTTGTGTATCATCCATTCATACAATCTATCCGCTTCTTTTTCTAATATGTCTTGGACATACATCTGACCACTTCGGGACCAAGCTTTGTCTATACGAGTTAACAGCCCCACCTCTTGAAAACGCTCAAAATCAGCACAAAAATAATCATCATGCTGTCTATATTGTTCACCAAAGATTAGCCAATGTTCAGATTGAGACTTCCAAGCTTCCTTTTGTTGCAAGAACGCGCGAAATGGCGCAATACCTGTCCCCGCTCCGATCATGATGAGAGGGGAATCATCAGATAATTGAAACGACTCATGAGTTCGTATTTGGGCTTCAACTTGATCCCCTTCAAGTAAGCCGCACAGATAACCTGAGCCATTACCTATTGAACCATCTTCACGATAATGTTTCCGCACCAGTACATCAACATAGTTTTTCCCGTAAGATGCAATAGAGTAGAGCCGTTCATGAACCGGTGACAACAAGTCGACTAAAGCTTGTGGTGACGTGGCAACTTCACCATGCCAATCAAGTTGCAGTAAAGCATCAAGCAAAGCCATTGATTTGCTGTTTAGTTCGACTAAATGTGAATTTGACCAACCACGTTGAATAAGACGCTTTTCGATTTCAGAAATGGATAACTTAGGGCAAACCGCTATCAAATCACCCGCTTTATAATCTAGTTTTTCCAACGTATTCAAACGAATATGATGTGCAGCACGCTCTGTTCTTTGTGGGTTTACGTTCTGATTCATAGAAACGTTAAATTTTATAGTAGGCATTTTAATCGAAAATTTCTCTATGCCCATAAATTCAGAGATTTGTCTCCACCAGCTTTCAATACTTGCCAAATCCATGCGATCTACTTCATGCACTGGCAGCTCTCGCCTAAACCCTATTCGCTCTAACAGCGACGACAATGTATGACCGAACTGACAAAAAGTAGTATAAGAGCGGTCGCCTAGTGCTAACACACTAAATGAAGGGTAAATCGTATCCAAACTAGTCTCTTGTCGTTGCAAATCTATGATGAATTTATGAGCACAGTCGGGCGATTCTCCTTTGCCATAAGTACTTACAACAAAGTAGACGCGAGCATACCCACGTAGTTGCTTCATCGTTAATGTAGATACACATTGTACATCCAATAAAGAGTTCGCCATTTCTTTCAATTGAAACGCTAATTGTCGAGCACTGCCCGTTTGGCTTGCATAAGCGAGCAATGTGCCATTCGAACGCCCGCCTTTATGAGATGGCCTCAAATAAGAGAAACGACCAGAGGTGAGCCAAAGCATAATAGAAACAACACATAAACGAAGCACTTCATATTCAACGCTTGTTATCCCTTTTTCTAATATTTGCCATGACGGTGCCATCATACATAAAAAAAATACGATCAAGATGACCAAAAGATAACGCTTATTTACACCAAGAAACGTTAAGCCAAGAAGGCAAATGATCCCACCCCCTACTAACGTTGGAACAAAAACAGTCATCATGTTAAATAAGCCTAATTCTAGATATGACAACATATATAGCACTGTTTGGCCTTCTAAGATCGCATATCCAAAATCCATAGAATAGTGCAACTGATACAAAAGAAACGGTGCCGTCTTCGTTATTAATTCTGCACCTTGCACTACACCTGAAATCGGTTTTGAGAAAGTTACCGCACCAATAATATAAAGCGTTGTGAATATCTCAGCGATTAATAAAACATAAACCAGTTTCGTTATTAGCCATATTAAAGCGTAGGTTGTTTTTTCTCTCGACATCATTGCGTAATTGATTTTTAAAATAGTTGATAATAATTACCATTATACTGTAAAAGAGACACGCAATCGATTACCATATGATAACGTTTATCATTAAAGCTTAAAAAATGAACAGAATTGGCTCTCATTCCTAATGTCTACCGCTACGATTAACCGATGGGTTCGCTGGATACATATTTATAGCGCTGCGCCAGTACTGTTACTCATGCTCTTTTTTGCCATTACAGGACTATTGCTTAATCACACTTATTGGTCTTTAGGTCAAACCAAGGAGTCGGACTTTAGTTTGCCACTTCCAACCTCTTTGAGGTCATTAGATTGGAGTGGCGAATCTAGTACCACGGCCTTGGCTGTATTTCATTGGTTGGACGAAAGCCATCAAATACGTGGAGTTGATTTGTCTTTTGAGTGGGAAAAAGAAGAACAGTTGCTTTTGCTATATCTAGATGGACCACAAGGACGTTATGCAGCAGAGGCTTATTATGAAGATGCTGTTATAGAAGTATATAAACGGCAACTGCCTTTTTTTGAAATGCTCAATAACTTGCATCGAGGTAAACATGTAAGTGGTTTATGGATCCTACTATCAGACTTTTCTGCTTTATGTATGGCGCTATTTTGTATTTCAGGTTGCTGGTTAATGATCATGAATTCCCTACAGCGTCGTCGTACCCTTAGTTGGATCGGCATAGGTTCTATCATTACGGTGTTGACCATTTTTTTGATGCATTAAAGGAGATATTAGTGCGCGTTTTATTGTTTACATGTGTTCTAGCTGCCAGCTTAGGAATGTCCTCTTTCACCTCAGCAGCTAAGGTAGAAGTGGCATTTGAAATTCCACGAATTGATACTGAAAGATATGTTTTCCCATATGTTGCCATTTGGGCTGAAAACGGAAGAGTATCAAAACCTCTCTTGGTTTGGCACCTACAAAAAAAAGAGGATGAATGGCTGTCCGATTTACGTCGTTGGTGGCGAAAAATCGGCCGTTATGACCAGCATGTCGACAGTATGACAGGTGCAACCAAGGGGCCTGGTCACTATACAGAATCCTTCGAAATTAATGAATGGGATACATTTAAACTGTACTTGGAAGTATCTCGTCAGGATGGCGGTCATTCCTTGGTAAAAACAGAAATAAACACCACAGACTCGACTCATCACTATCATATTCCAGCCGAAGCTGAAATCGGCAATGTAACAGTAACAGTAACGAATTAAATTTAAGCTAAAAGGAAATAATTATGTTAAAAGCGTCTCTTTGTGCATTAATCATCTTTACCGCAAGTTACAGCGCCGCCCATGACCTGATGGTTCTGCCTGCGAAATCAATCGTGACGAAAGCACCTGATAAAGTTGCAGTGGATGTAACGGCAACACATGGCGTTTATCGTTTTGACAAACCTGTTACCCCTAATAATATTTCCGTATATGGGCCTGACGGAGAAAAAATTCGTAACATTGGCACGATTATCAAAAGTGCCACTCGAACCTCTTTTGATTTAGCTGTTGATAGTGATGGGACATATAAAATACTTTATAGCTACCCAGAAAGTAGTTATGCAACAACCTATACTATAGGGGCTCGTAATACGAAAAAGCGAGAACGCTTAAGCAAAAGTCAGTTAGAAGGCGTTATTCCCAACGATGCTAAAAATATCGAAACTGTAAAATCAACTCGTTATGCAATGTCCTTTGTAACTGCAAAAACACCAACATTTGAGCCTTTAGAGCCTACTAATACAGGATTTGAAGTTATTCCCGTTACTCACCCTGCGGATTACGTAAATGGTGAAGAAATTGCTTTTAAAGCATTAATAAATGGAAACAGTATAGCTGGTGTGACGGTTGAAATTAGAGCGGAAGCTGGAATATATAACAGTGACCTAGAAACTCTTTCCTTGGCCACAGATCAAGAAGGCATTGCCTCTTTGACAATGGAAAATGCAGGACGTTATGAGGCTGTTTTTAGTTATGAGTCCGATAGCCAAGACCCTGAAGCAGATAAAGAAAAATTCGTTGTCTTTTATACCTTTGAAGTGGTGCATGAATAATGTTGAAAGCACCTTATTTAATAGGGAGTGCTTTGGCTCTACTTTCCAGTGGAGCTTTTGCCCACTACCCAACATTAGACTGCAAAATGCTCGATCACAGCATTCAATGTGTTGCTGGTTACAGTGATGGTTCCGTTGCATTTGATGAGGCCGTCCAAGTGCTTAGCTATGACGACGACCTTATCAATACGCTCATGACGAATGACGATGGTGAAGTCTCAATAGAAGCTCCAGCAGGTGAATATTACATTTTATTCGACCCTGGTCATGAAGATCCTGCCGAGTTTGATTATGCCGAGTTCTAATCCACTACAAGAAAACAATGTAACAGCTCCAAAAAAACTCGAAATCGAGGTGGTTTCGCCTTCCGATGGCCGAGGTGAAACCTACTGCTTTCTAAGTGTTTGTATCGGTACTATATGCATTGCGTTTGGGCTTCTGTCAATCTTACATGAGCCTTCCCAGGTGACTTTATCTGAACTACCTAATACCCATAGCAACCTTGCCACTCAAATTAGCAATGCACTTGAAGAAATCACCTTACTCGATGAAATGGGCATGATTTCAACACCCTACGATCTCCAGCAATTGCCTTTGCCACAATCTGGAACAGCGTCATTTACTCAGCAAAACGAGTATTGTTTCACCTTACTGCACAAAGGAATTCTTTTCTCCGTAGAGCATGAGCAGGAAAGCTGGCAAGCCCATTGGGCACCAAGTGACACGATTAATGATTGTCATGCCACTTTAAAATGGCATGAGCTTAATCGCTAACTAATTGAAGGACTTCACATGAAGCTATTATTGTTGGGACTTTTGCTGATACTAAGCATCAACACTCACGCACAAACACGATTAAAAATTGGCATTACTCTACACCCTTATTACTCGTATGTAACAAATATTGTTGGTGATCGGGCCGATGTTTTACCACTGATTTCAAGTGGTTTTAACCCACATAACTATCAGTTGAACCCCGCGGATATTGAACGTCTAAACCAGTTAGACGCGCTGGTTGTAAATGGAATCGGTCATGATTTATTTGCAACGAATACTGTTGATCGTCTGCAACCTAAAAACCTCACCGTTATTTATGCAAATAATGATGTCCCTTTGATTGGACATCATGAAAAAGTAAACCCTCACACGTTCGTCTCAATTGATGCGGCGATTCGGCAAGTGTATACCATTGCCAAAGAGCTCGGGAAGCTAGACCCAGATAACAAAACATACTTTTTACGTAACGCTTTGGTTTATGCCAAGAAGCTTCGCAACCTTAAAAGTCCTGTTCAAAAAGCTTTGATTAATGAAAATGTCAACACATTGCGGATCGCCAGTACTCATGGCGCTTATGCGTATTTATTACAGGAGTTTGGATTAACTGTCTCTGCGGTGATCGAACCGGCTCATGGTGTGTCTCCAAGTGCCTCACAACTAGAAGAAACCATAAAGACCATTCGTGAACTCAACATTGATGTGCTTTTCACAGAGCTCAATATGGAAAATAAATATGTTGATCTCATTGAAGGTGAGACAGGTATAAAAATTTACTATTTTAGCCACATGACACATGGAGAATACAGCCAAGAAATGGTGGAAGACGAAATGCATCACAACCTCAAAAAACTGGCTGAGGCACTACAACGATGAAAGGCCCAACACTGGTAATCGAAAAAGTCGCATTCTATATCCAAAATAACCCATTATTAATGGCGTCTTCTGCCCAATTTAACAGTGGCGGTTGGCATGGTATTGCAGGTCCTAATGGCGGAGGAAAAAGCACCTTACTCAAAGCCATCGCCGGGCTACTTAATCATCAAGGAAGTATTAGGTTAGAGTGGCCGAATGGTCGAGGTTCGATTGGTTATATGCCACAACTTTCTCCCTTTGACGCCTCTCTACCTGTTACTGCTTCTGATTTCATTCGGCTGCATACTGATAAGCAACCTGTCTGGAAACGCTATAAGAAAGACCCCAGAATAGAAGCTGTTGTAGACAAAGTTGGCATCCAATCTCTATTACCTAAACGACTTGGCACTTTATCAACAGGTGAGCGCCAACGAGTATTATTAGCTTGTGCGTTATTGAATGAACCAGAAATTTTATTACTTGATGAGCCCATGGCTGGCGTAGATAAACAAGGACGAACACAAATCATCCAACTTCTACAAGAGTTTAAAAATGCAGGTGGAACCTTGATTATGATTGAGCATGATTGGCAAATTATCCAAGAATGCTGCGACACTTTGGCCTGGGTAGACGGTGTATTGACTGATCACGATTCCCCTCAGGCCATTTTCACTCGATTCCAAACACCAAATCACCCAGGTTACCAATCGACCACTTCGGAGCTAAAACATGTTAGCTAATGTACATTCTTGGTTTCAAACGGGCGTCGATGCTGGCTTCCTGCCTGACATTTTTAGCTACGGCTTTGTTGTTAACGCCTTTATTGCCTGTTTGATGATTGGGCCATTGCTGGGCGCATTAGGGACGTTAGTGGTGGTAAAGCGACTCGCTTTTTTATCCGAAGCCGTCGGACACAGTGCATTAACGGGTGTATCAATTGGCATATTAATGGGAGAACCCGTAACCGAACCATGGATAAGCCTATTCGCGTTTTCTATTCTCTTTGCTCTTACTTTGCAATGGGTTCGTGGCCGCACAACAGTACCTTATGATGCATTAATCGGTGTATTTCTCGCCTTTGCTCTTGCACTTGGCGCGGCTCTTTTAATGTTTGTGGCGAAAAAGATCAATGCACACTTAGTTGAACAAGTTCTATTCGGCTCTATCTTAACAACATCAGTATACGATTTAGTCATTTTAAGCGTGATCACTATAGCAGTGTTAATACTTGCCTTTACGGCCTGCAATCAGGCTTTTCTTAATGCATTAAGCCCAGATATTGCTCAATCTCGTCGTATTCGTGTCACCTTACATGATTATGGCTTTGTACTTTTAATTGCGTTAATTACCGTTGCAGCGGTAAAGATTATTGGAGCTATTCTTGTCGGCGCATTGTTACTCATTCCTGCTGCCAGCGCTCGCTTAGTTGCATCCAATCTACGCAGCATGGTGGGTTACTCTATGCTCATAGCCACTACCAGTGCTTTGACAGGCGTCTTACTTCCTATGCAGATGAAATGGGCGATTGGCACTGGGCCTGCCATTATATTAGCCGCATGCATTTGGTTTGTGCTTGCTATCGGTATTTATTCATTTCGTAGACGGAGTTCAACAATATGCGCTTAATTGTCGTATTTCTTTTATTATTAGTAAGTAAAACGTTTGCCGCTAGTGTAGTAACTGTAACGCCTATCACCGAGAGTATGAGCAGAGCCTTATTGATTGACACGCCGATAGAAGTTGTCTATCTCCCTCCAAAAAGGTTACCTATTAACCGTATATCTAGCTGGTTAAACAAGCATCGAACTGATCCTATGGCCCCCTTTGATAGTATTGTGAATATCAGCTCTATGCGGCCTGATTTAAATTTTTATAGTACTGTACGAAGTCGAAATATACATGTAATACCGATTGACATTGCTGAAGCCCTTTTACCGGGAGGGGAGCGAGTAGCCGTTCAAAAACCTAATGAATATTTCTGGCTAAACCCTAATAATGCATTGCTTATGTTAGGAATTTTGAAGCGGGATTTATCCTTAATTTGGCCAGAATACGCACCACAAATTGCACATCAACACCAAAAGGTAAGCCAATCATTAAGACAAATAGCATTAGAGCTAGAGGACTCTCTGCTTGAATCAGGCTACGAAGCCATATTAAACGCCAGTGGAAATACACAACCTTTTACAAAAGGTCTTCTATTACCAACTCTTTCAAAACAAGAGTCCAATGAGGCGACATCTCTTAAAATATTGACAGTGAGTACCAAAAAATCGGTAGATCAATGGTTGGTCGATGATTTTTCTCGTCACAGTAAAACAACCTTCATTAATCGCTGGAAAGCAACATTAGAAAATCTTAACCGGTTGCATAAATAATCATTTTCACACCTTAGATATAAGGCCTGTTTACCTCAGCGCCATAGAAGCATTTCCTAACCAATTGAAAAGAACCTTTTTTAATCAAAAATAAGAAAGCTTTCTCCATAAAAATCATAAACAAAATGAAGTTTAATTTGATTTTTAATGAAAATCATTTCTATTTGCATTAAAATTTGTAAATCGGAACCAAACACCTGACAAATACTTGACAAACACTTGTCTAACTTGGGGCGACTAGAATCATTCATAAAATATGTATAGGAAAATGTTATGTCCGAAAGGCAGTTAAAGAGCACCAAATCACTCATTGGGTTAGCTGTAGGATCAGCTTTAATTTCTTCACTCTCACCAGCTTCATTTGCAGCAGAAGAAACCTCAACAGCACTTGAAACATTGGTTATTACTGGCACTTCAGATGAGGGCGTTCATACAGAAGATTCAACAGCAACAAAAATGAATGTTTCGCTAAAAGATACGGCACGTTCCGTTGTTCAGGTATCTGAAGAAGAAATCAGTGATTTAGCGGCAACAGATATACGTGAAGCTTCGGCTTATCAGGCAGGGTTCCATACCGAAGCCTCCGCAGCACGTTTCAGTATCTCTCGAGGCATTCAAACTAATATTGAAACCTTCTTAGTCAATGGTCTTCGTTCTCTACAAGGTGGGGAGGCTGGAACAGGCTCAGCACTGCCAAGCTCTTACAACTTAGAATCTGTTACTTTTCTAAGTGGTGCAGACAGTATTTTGTACGGCTCAGGGATCTCTGGTGGCACAATTAATGCTGTAACAAAAAAACCAAAAGAAGAATCTGAAACCACTCTAGGCATCAGTACTCGCTCCTACTTAGCTAATGACGTTGGTTATTTTGACCGTAATCAAATAAATGTAGATGTAGATTCCACAGGTAAGCTAGTCGGTGATGATGTTCTCTATCGCATTATTACCCGTGTCACGCCAGAAGGTGAAGAAGCGCAAGATATACGTACCAGTGAAGACCAATTTATTGATGCTGCTTTAACATTCAAAATAGGTGATCGAACAAAAATCACACCTCGCTTTGAATATAAAAAGGAAGAAGGTGTTGGTACTAGTAGTTGGACTGACGGATACTTTTCCAGTAATTACATCAATGGCACCCTCGATAGCACAACTAATCGCTATGGCACGGTAGCAAATCGTAGTTATTATTATGGCAGTGAAGACAGTACAGGCTATAACGAAGCAACAACAGCAGAAGTCACTTTTGAACACATCTTTGAAAATGATTGGTCCATTAATGCTCATGCTGCCTTGGTAAATACAGACTCTGAGACTAAAGACTTATATGCTACAACAAGTGTAAACAGTATTGGAAATGATACAGTCGGCCTCAAGTGGGTTTATGCAAAGAGTGAAATTGAACATCTCTTGCTTGACACAAATATACAAGGGAAGTTCAAAGTTTCTGGGTTAGAAAACCACTTGATTGCAGGTGTTAATTTCCTTGATAAAGAAACCACTTTTGGACGCGCGTTCCAAGATAATAGCGAAGCAGTATATACCTCATATGACAACCCAAGTAATTCATTCAGTACATCTTTTAATGATGCAACTGATGGCGGTGTTTCATTAATAGATCAGGCAAACTCTGTCGCAAGCACTTCTACAGACAGAGAAGTAAATATTTACGTAAAAGACCGTATTAGCCTTGGTGATTTAACTCTTGCCTTCGGTTTAGGTTATATGGACTACACAGGAGAAGAATCTGACGGAACTTACAGTTCAGACTTTTCTAATCTAGCTTACGATATTGGTGCTGTTTATAAACTTAACCCAAATATGAATGCTTTTGCCTCTTACAGCCAATCATATGAACCAATTGATGTCTCTAATATCGTTCAATATGGTCAAGACGGTGTAGATTATGAGCCAGAAGAGAGTGATAACTATGAAGTTGGTGTAAAAGGTGATTTTCTTAATAAAAAGTTAAACGCCAGTGTGACCTTGTTCTATATCAACCAGAAAAACCCAACTTCAACAGAGACTGATGGCGATGACAGAATCCTTGTTCAAGAGTTAGGTGAAGTATTCCGCTCTCATGGTGTGGAAGTTAATGCTCTTTACCACTTCTCAGACCAGTTCTATAGCCAAGTCAACTACGCTTACACTGATGCCCATGACACAACCGGTGATGATGCAGGGAAACAAGCAAAACTGACGCCATTTAATGCTTTAACTATCTGGAATAGTTACTCAATGGAGAGCCAGCCTATTCGTTTCGCATTTGGTATTCGGTCTGAATCGAGCCGCGCTGATGATTTGGATCTAGATGGTGACACAATTATACCTGGTTATGCTGAATTTGATTTTGGTACTTACTACGAAACAGAAGACTGGGATCTGTCTCTTGTTATGAAGAACCTAACAGATGTTAATAGAGTATATGGCACTACAAACGGAGACGCTGTTGTAGTGAATGACCCTCGCTCTATCAATCTGAGTTTTAAATACCGCCTATAAATATCTAAAGAGCAAGTATAAAGTATACTTGCTCTTTTTCTTTTCGATGTAAATTTATTCAATGATTAAAATTCTTAAGAATGTATTGTCCGATCAACAAATTGATCACATCTATAGCACCCTTAATCAAGGCCAGTTTTATTCAGGTAAAGAAACGGCTGGTTGGGCCGCTCAATCGGTTAAAAACAACCTTCAATGGGCTGCAACACCAGAATGCGAGACCGAATTATCTAACTCACTGACCCATGCTCTTGTTTCACACCCGCAATTCTCTACAACCACTTACGCCAAAAATATCACGCCATTCTTGGTGAGTGAAACATCCAACTCTGGCGGTTATGGTAATCATATTGATAATGCATTAATGGGAGAAGAAGCCATCATTCGTTCCGATATGTCTTGTACTGTTTTTCTTTCAGATCCTGAAAGTTACAAAGGTGGGGCGCTTGTCATGACACTAAATGGTATGGATTTAACCTATAAACTACCTGCTGGGTACGCTATTGTTTATCCGTCTTCGACTCTACACAGAGTTGAGCCAGTTACAGAAGGAAAAAGGCAGGTTGCCGTTACTTGGATAGAAAGCTTTATACGTAATGGTGAACAGCGTGAAATTCTCAATGATTTAGATTTAGCACGAAGAGAAATAATGAGTACTCAAGGAAAGAGCTCAGCCTTCGATCAAATCAGTAAATCACATTCAAACCTTTTGAGACTGTGGGCTGAAACATAAACAGCTAAGCCTTTTGCTACTCTAAATTATGCATTGAGTTTAGATTCAAATACATAACCCGAATAGACACAACTGAGTACAGATCAGCGCTGACTCAATGCGAGTTTCACACCGAAGCCCACCAACAACAAGCCGGTTAAACCGTCTAAAACCTGTGCCACTCTTGGTCTTGCCAACCAAACTCGTGCTTTATGCACTATAAGCGCAAGAAACGTTTGCCACGTCATCGCAATAATAAAGTGAAGAGACGCCATAAACAGAGATTGCCCCAAAGCAGAATAGCTTGGGTCGATAAACTGCGGCAAAAATGCCATGTAAAAAACAATCGGTTTTGGATTCAATACGTTGGATAAAATTCCCTGACGAAATCCACCCCACGCTGTTAATGGCTTCGACGCGCCTTTGTCCGTAAAAGTCATTCCTACTGGCTTCATTACGCTGCGTAATGCCTGCACACCTAAATAGACAAGATACGCAGCACCCAACAGTTTAAACACTGTAAATAAGCCCGCAGAGCCTAATAAAATCACCGACAAACCTAAAGCAGACAAAGTAGCATGGGCAAATAATCCCATACAAATACCTAAGCTGGTTAGAAAACCTAAACGCCAGCCGCCCTGCGCCGCATTACGCATCACCAAAATTGTGTCTACGCCTGGACTCATAGTGAGAACAGAAATTGCCAGCAAAAAAGGTAACCATTGAAAATGCTCTATCATTGATAGTCTTCCTGAAGAAATAGAATCTTGGCTTATGAGTGGCAACTTAAATCGACCCAGAAAGCGACAGACATTTCTTCTGCATCGCGCTGAATCGGTGTACACATTTCGGCAGACATACCAGACAAACGCACCAAACCTTCTTCTAATGGCTCCATGGCGAAATACAACTCATCATCACCATAAGCCAAGCTCAGTACAGAAGTGAATAGATCAATTGGTGCAGGTAGTAGAATACCAAAGCGAATCCAAAGCATTTGATCGCGAATGCGAACATCTAAAATGCGCACACCCTTTGGCTTTATATTCTGGCCGTCTTGCTGCATCTTGATGAAATAGCCATAAGTATCAAAACTTTGCATTACATCGATCATGTCGAGCTTTTCTTGACCCTTCAGCTCTCCATCAGCATTCACATCGTATTCAGCAATTAGGCTTGTCGAAGTAAAGAGATCGAGACCCCACGTACCTTCTAGAACCTCTATATTTGGTTGATCAACCGTGACTCGATATTGCGAATCCACCCAAACATGAGGATGAGCAACTGCATTACCAGCAAAAAAAACACACAGACACAACCAGAGACGAATCATTTTATTCCACCAAGCTTGGCGTATATCGAACACGCGCTTCTAAAATACGTTGAAATTCAAGCGGATCATGTTGCTGTGCGAGACGTTCCGGGTCGTGTTTGGCTCCATGCCATGCTTCCAATCGTGACAACCAAAAGCGCAGCGCGGCAATCCGTAACATATAAGGCCAAGCCTCTATTTCTGCTGAGCTGACATCTCGCTCGTGCAAGTAGGCTTTTAATAAGGCTTGGTACTTTATTGGGTCAAGTTCGCCTGTCGTAACATCGGAACACCAATCGTTGACGACAATGGCAAGGTCATACATAACCCAAGAGTGACAAGCGTTATAGAAATCAATAATGGCAGATAACTGACCATTTTCAAACAAGGTATTGTTATAGAACAAATCTCCGTGAATTGTGGTTTTCGGTAAATTTGGGCGTGTCTCAATAAAGTCGTCAAAGGCGATGATTTGTGACATCAAGAGTTCCGTTTGCGCAGGTTCTAATTGCGTTGCAATCGCTTGGCTTGTTTGTTTCCACCAATCCACTCCGCGATGACTGTCGCGGTGCTCAGGGAAATCTTCACCGGCAATGTGTAATTTCGCCAAGGCTGCGCCCATTAAACGACACGAATTCTCGTCTGTTTGCTTTAATTCACCGCCTGGGAAACAATCCACAATAATCGCAGGGCGACCATTTACTTCTCGTAGCCGTTCCCCATGAATATCAATCAAGGCTGCTGGGACATTAAAACCCTTGCTTTTCAAATGTGCGACAACATCCAAAAAATATGGCACTTCGCCTAATTCAAACTCTTCAAATAGAGTAACAACGTATTTACCTGTGGTAGTGGTAAGAAAATAATTCGTGTTTTCCACGCCACCAGAAATGCCTTGGAAAGAGACCAATTCACCTAAATAATAATCCGCCACTAAGGCGCGCATGTCAGAGTCAGAAAGGGATGTGTAAACAGCCAAGTTGTATTACCTATGTATTATCAAAATGATGCGAGTAAGAAAGCGCCTATGCTCCACAATAAGGAGCTAAAGGTCAATTCCTTCATCATATCAGAATGAAACGGTACAAATAAAAGGCTTAAATTTAGACAACCAGTGCGATACGGCAATCAAGGCGTATTATATAAGAGAGAATAGATTTCGCGATAATACAAATACACAAATGTCCAAGGAAATGTTTGGGGTTCAACATTGGGTATGTTTAAAAATATGTGCTTAGTTGTGCTCGTTCAGACTGGGTGTGAACAGTGTCGCAGTCCGCAATTTTAATTGAATTCCGGTTGAACCCTTCACACAGAAATTAAAGCAATTCATCAGATAAGGTTTTATACTAACAAGTCTTATTACAAGTACAGAAGGAGTTGGAATGGACCATCAATCTGAAAAAATCAATATTTTAATTCCTGCTACATATCGTTTATTAATGGTCACAATGATCAGTTTCTTTATTCATTGTACATTACTGTTCACTTATGAAAGCCCGGTTCCAATTAACAATACTGAACCTACTATCGTTTTTTCAGTTTACGCCTTGCTCTTTTTTTACTTTGCTTACAACCCCAAAAAGCACGTATACAAAGCAATTACGCTTTATGGTGTCGTGACATTATTAACCACCGCCCCCCATACAGTGTTCAAAACCATTAGCGCTTGGCAAGGTCATGTTGACCTTTTAGACGTTTTGCCTCCGTTTTCAGGAAAAGTCATTCTCTCGTCCATTCTAATGCTCATTTTATTACCTGAAAAATTGACTAAGATGGTCTTCATTATTTGGGTAACGAACGCCTTCCCTATTTTACTTTTTTTGCTCACTCACCCTGACCAATTACTAACACATCGCGGCTACGATTTACTGTTTTTCTATGTGCCTGCTAGCTTATTACTACTCATCATTGTTCCTTTCCAAAAAAGCATGAACCACCATGTAAATAAAATGAACGATAATTTACACCACTCTCAAAAAGAAGCAGACAGAGATTTTTTAACCGATATATACAACAGACGTGGATTAGAAAACTGGTTAGCGCAAAATGCGAAGGAACGCTCTCTATGTGTTCTCCTCGTCGACATTGATAAGTTCAAAGAAATCAATGATGAGTTTGGTCATTCTGTAGGCGATAATGTGTTGATCGAAATTGCTTCACGCCTTCGTGCTGTCTACTTTGGGAAGCATTGCCTTGCTCGTTGGGGGGGAGAAGAGTTTATTGTTGTGATTGCTGACCCTAGCCCTCACACCACCACGTTGATTGCAGAAAAATTCAGAACGACGATCTACCAACAAACCTACAAAGCCGTTGGTCAACTTACCGCAAGCATCGGCATATCCACCGTGGCAAAAGCCAATGACTTTACCACCATGGTTGATCAAGCCGATAAAGCGCTTTATTTCGCAAAATCAAATGGACGTAACCAGACTTGTCTATATCATGAGAACCTCGCAAAAGTACCGCCTATGCAGGAATAATTCCTCTTTAGACTGTAAAAACTCCCCCAACCGCTTAGAATAGAACGCAATTATCGCCTATTTATGCAGAGGTTTTATTTTGGCTACGGATTCTTCAACACAGAACACACCTATGATCTTGGTAGACGGCTCGTCTTATCTTTACCGAGCTTTCCACGCAATTCCACCAATGAGCACCAGCACTGGCGAGCCAACCAACGCCACACGCGGTGTGATCAGCATGATCCGCAGCTTGATCAAGACTTACCCAGATTCGCCAATGGTGATCATCTTTGATGCCAAGGGCAAAACCTTCCGTGATGAAATCTACAGCGAATACAAAGCACAACGTCCGCCAATGCCTGACGACTTACGTCCACAAATCGAGCCAATTCATCGTATGGTTGAAGGCATGGGTTTACCTCTCGTTATTATTGATGGTGTCGAAGCCGACGATGTCATCGGCACCATCGCCAAAAAAGTCGGTGAAACCGGCCGTGAAGTCATCGTTTCTACGGGCGATAAAGACATGGCGCAATTGGTGACAGAGAAAGTCACGCTAGTGAATACCATGAACAACACTGTCATGGACATTCAAGGTGTGAAAGACAAATTCGGTATTCCGCCTGAGCTTATCATCGATTACCTCGCACTCATGGGCGACAAAGTGGACAACATTCCGGGCGTTCCGGGCGTGGGCGAAAAAACCGCTTTAGCCTTATTGCAAGGTTTAGGCAGCATCAAAGAAATCTACACACGCTTAGATGACATCGCTGATTTGGGCTTCCGTGGCTCCAAAACCATGAAGCAAAAAATGGAAGATAACAAAGACATGGCCGAACTGTCTTATACACTTGCCACGATTAAGTGCGATGTTGAATTACCGTTTAATGCTCTTGAATTGAAAAACAGCGAAGTGAAAAAAGACGTATTGCGCGAATGGTTCGAAAAGCTGGAATTCAAAACATGGCTCAAAGATTTAGACAAAGCGCCTTCTGACAGTATTGTTTCAAGTGACACCGAAGGCAGCGCAGAAGGCCAAGTAGACGCACCAGTGGCTTCGAATATCGAAGTGAACTACGAAACCGTTTTAGACAAAGAAACATTTAATACTTGGTTAGAAAAAATCCAAAACGCTGAATTAACTGCGTTCGACACAGAAACCACCAGCCTAAATTACATGGCGGCAGAATTGGTTGGCATGTCTTTCTCAGTCGAAGCGGGCGTTGCGGCTTACGTTCCTTTTGCCCACGACTACGAAGGCGCACCAGAGCAGCTTGACCGTGATTGGGTGTTAGAACAGCTCAAACCTTGGTTAGAAGACGACAGCAAAGCGAAAGTCGGCCAACACCTTAAATACGACGCTAACGTCCTGAATAACTACGACATCACGCTTCGCGGCATTCAATACGACACCATGCTGGAATCTTACGTGTACAACTCCGTGAGCTCTCGTCATGACATGGACACGCTGGCGAAGAAATTCCTCGGTCACACCTGTGTCAGCTTTGAAGAATTAGCAGGCAAAGGCAAGAAGCAGAAAACTTTCAATGAAATCGACCTAGAACAAGCAGCCTTTTACGCCGCCGAAGACGCAGACATTACCTTGCGCCTTCACCAAGCTATTTGGCCAAAAGTCGAAAAAACACCAGAATTGGTTAGCATTTTTAAAGACATTGAATGCCCTCTTATTCCTGTTTTGGCGAACATGGAACAAACTGGCGCCTTGATTGACCCAGAACTTTTGCACGCACAAAGCAGTGAAATTGCCGCGAAATTGCAAGAGCTGGAGATAAAAGCCCACGAAGTGGCGGGTGAAAGCTTCAACCTGAGCTCACCAAAACAACTGCAAGTCATCTTGTTTGAAAAGCTCGAACTGCCTGTTATCAAGAAAACGCCAAAAGGCCAGCCATCAACTGCCGAGCCTATTTTGCAAGAACTGGCACAAGACTATGAATTGCCACGTTTGATTATGGAGCACCGCAGTTTGTCTAAGTTGAAATCCGCTTACACAGACAAACTACCAGAAATGATCCAGAAAACAGGTCGCATTCATACGTCTTATCATCAGGCGATTACCGCCACAGGCCGCTTGTCATCGACTGATCCAAACTTGCAGAACATTCCAATTCGTACTGCCGAAGGTCGTCGTATTCGCCAAGCCTTTATCGCACCAACTGGCTATAAAATGCTCGCGGCCGATTACTCCCAAGTGGAACTTCGTATCATGGCGCATTTGTCCCAAGACAAAGGCTTGCTCGATGCCTTCACTAAAGACGCTGATGTACATAAAGCCACCGCCGCCGAAGTCTTTGAAGTGGCCTTAGACGAAGTGACAACCGAACAACGCCGCCGCGCCAAAGCCATCAACTTTGGTTTGATCTACGGCATGTCGGCATTTGGTTTGGCCAAGCAACTGGATATCAGCCGACCAGAAGCCGCGAAATACATCAAACGTTACTTCGAGCGTTACCCCGGCGTACAGCAATACATGGAAAACACCCGCGAAGGCGCAAAAGAAAAAGGCTACGTAGAAACCATTTATGGTCGTCGCTTGTACTTGCCAGACATCAAAGCCAGCAATGCCATGATGCGCCAAGCCGCGGAACGTACTGCGATCAACGCGCCAATGCAAGGCTCCGCCGCCGACATCATCAAACGCGCCATGATCAAAATGCACGACTGGCTACAAAGCACAGATCTAAACGTGAAAATGATCATGCAAGTGCACGATGAACTCATCTTCGAAATCGCCGAAAAAGACCTAGACGCCGCACAAACCAAAATCGTCGACATCATGCAAAACAGCAGCAAAATTGACGTGCCTTTATTAGTGGAAGCGGGTGTTGGAGATAACTGGGACGAGGCGCATTAAGCAGCTTTAAACAGAATTTAAACAAAAGGACTTTATATGAAAATGCTTGAGTTAATTGAAGGTAAGATAAAATCTAGTATGAGCTATGGTATTGGAGTTCTGTTTTTAATAATGGTTTTTTATAAAAGTGAAATATTGGATTTTGCTGAAAATACATTAAATATTAACAAAGCTTCATCAATAATGAGCGTCTTAGAAAGTAGTCTAGATCAGCTTGCTATATGGGGGCTGCTTCTTATTTTAGCCACATTCTGTATAAATCGTATATCAAACCGAATTAAATACTTTTTTAAAAAAGAAATATCGCCGCTTATTGACAATCATACAGAGAAGGTACAACAGCAGCTTGAAGCTTCATCAGAAAACACCAAGAGCTTATTGAATGCTCGAGTACTAGACACAGTAATATCGGCCGCTAGTTCAGATGAAATAAAAAATAAAATTCGGGATATTCACTGTAAGGCGTATGGGTCACATTGTGAAAGTGATCATGGGTTGTTTCCATATGTCGATCAAAAAATATCCAAATTCTATAACTCTGAGAAACCTCATCGGTCAGATTACCATCAAACGGTTACCATTCAGGATAACGATGATGAGAGCATAACGTGGCACGAGGTTTGTTCTTACAAACTTCATACCATTGCACTAGACCCTAATTATGGTACTAAAGACCCTAATTTAATGAGTGTTGCTCATACGGTCAGATATTCATCAGCTCTAAAAGTTAACGATCTTAGTCTTACGCTCGATAGCTCATCATCAGATTCTGCTAAATATAATTTAGAGGTTAGGATAGATGATGAGGTTATATTTGACTCAAAAGAACACTTAAAAATTGTAGGTGAAAAGATAGTGGTAGACTCAATAGATGGGGTTGAAATCAAACAAGAAAATGGCACTTTAGAAATATCTATAACTCATGATTTTACTATCACAAATGCGTGGACGAATATTGAGATCAAGGAAACATCCACCATTTTCGATGATTACTTTATTAGTAGTCGAAAAGAGCCAACATGTGGGGCTAAAATAACAATTAACCTTCCAAGTACTTGGGGGTTCGAGTTAGTTAAGTTTGGTCAGCCAGAAGATTGGAATATACACCAACATCCAACCAATACATTATCTGCTTGGACTAAAAGCTGGGTTCTTCCTGGAATTACTTTCTTTTGCCGATGGAAGAAAAAATAGAAAGGCTAGTGAGTTGTAGTGTAGATGAAATAGAGAGGGGTCTCTATTTCATCTTTCACCATCAAAAAAATTAATTATCGGTCACCTTCATATCAATTATTTTGTTATCAGTAACCTTTATTTCAGAAACTGAGAAAAAATTGTCGGTAACTTTCATAACTTAACTCCATTCATGTTTTCGAAAATGACCAGCATTTTCTTTTTAAAAGAGAAGTGAGATCTTGCTACATCACTCTCAAGCTGACAAATCAAATAGAAAAGTCAAAAAAGCACTTCAGATGGTATCTGAAGTGCTTATTATACTTACTTTACTAGCAGTAGAGTCATTCTGCAATGCACATACGCATGTAATTTAATAAACAAATGTGGAAGATTTTAGTGAAAATTTATACTTTTTTGCTGGAACTTTAATAAGCTCCTATTTTTTTATAGTAAAAACAATGAATTAACTTTTCCTTTTCAATAGCGTACCCAAAATCAAAAATAATAACGGGATCAGAATAAAATTTTAACCTATAGTGCGATACTTTTCAGCAACTGACCTAGAATGGCTAGGGAACATGCGAATAAGTCCTGCTCATGAGACAATTCATCGCAAATTAAGATAATAAGTGAACCACTCATGGTTGAGTAGGTAGCGAGAGACCAACTGCCCATAGGTGGTATTCTAACGTCGCCAAACAATTAGAGTATGACCATGAACTATAAGCAGTTGATCGAAGGGTAACGATACCAGATTCAAGCCTATCTGAGCCAACATTTAAGTTACAGAGAGATTGGTAAACGACTCAATGTCAGTCATTCCAGTATCAGCCGAGAGTTAAAACGCCATACCATTAATGGTACTTATGAACCGAGTGTCGCACAGCGCCATGCTCAACATCAACGACACTATGCTGCAAAAAGCCATTTAATAGGCTTACCTGTCAGTCATGAATGGATTTATGGTTATGTGCAAAGAGACAAACGCCAAGGCGGTAAGCTTTATAAACACCTACGACATAATAGTAGACGGTACCGAAAAAAAACAATTGAGGTCAGTAGAAAATTAATCGTACCGGAATGCATCAACTTCACTGTTTATAGTCTGCATAAGCTTTCGCATGTTGATGGATGATATCTAATGCTGCTTCAGTATTCATATGTTCGGCAGGGATACCGTCAATGTTTGCTAGCCCTTCGGCGTGATGTAGTGGTCGCTCTAGCCATTTCCACGCTTTTGGAACACGGCCTTCAACGCCTTTCTGACTTAGGATATTCAGGACTTTTTCTGGATACTTGAATCAGCTGATAGTTTTTAAGGCTGTTTTCCTCGAGCCCAAAACGCGACATGACATTTGTGCTGTTTAAAGCTCTTCCTCATGTATGTATTTGATCACCCACTACCCACTCAGCGTCGTCTTTTAAGCTTTTATTCCCCCTTCCTAGCTTTTTTCTTAGACGCGAATAAATCGGGATCGACACAACTCGCGCCTTTTTTGAGCGCTTTAGTTAGCAACTGACTTATGTCTTTAAAAGGGATCAACCACTGTCCTAAAAATCCTGTTTTATCAATGGGCTGATTGGTGCCGAATGTGATTTCTTGGTTATCCTTGCCTTGGTGCCAACTGCCGAACAGTCGATCCCATATCGCCAAGGCGACGCCAAAATTACGGTCATAATGACATTTTGCATTAGAGTGGTGAATTTGATGCTGAGCAGGTGAAATGAGCCATTTTTCAATGCGTTCTCCATAACTCAATGCCACGCCTGAATGGCGTAAATTGGCTCCTAAGACATTAAAAAAGAAGGTGGTGATGAGTATGCCAAATACTTGCATCAAGCTGATTTGATTTGGAAATAAAACCAAAAAGACACTGATCACAAGACTTTGCACGAAGAGTGAGCGTAAGAAAAACAATAAACCTTCAATAGGATGAGTGCGAAAGACAGTAAAAGGCGTTAAGACTGTGGCGCTGTGATGAACTTGGTGAAACGCCCATAAAAACGCATTTTTGTGCATGCACCAATGCACAAAAAAACGAGAAAAATCATCAGTGAGAAAATAGCAAAGCGTAAAGAAAGCAACGACTAATATATCAGGAAAGCCGATCGCCAAACTCGATAAGCCTTGTTCCTGCCAAAAGAAAAACAACCAACTGATCCAAACAGATTGCGCCAATGCTTTGGGAATCATAAAAGCCAGCAACAATCGATTCAGTAACCACAACGCATAATCGGTTCGAGCGGAAGCATGCGTCCATATTCGCCACGAAAAATAGACCTTTACACGGCTTAATCCTGCTTTGCCGTAACGATAAAAAAACAAAGACGACGCGAAGAGAAGTGCAGAAATCAGATAGACAAGAGAAACACGTTTAGACAAGTCGAACAAAGAAGAGCCAGCGTTCGCTAGCTCTTCTAATAACCAAGGTAAAAAGGCGTCGATCATGCCTATAAGCCCAAGAGTACCGAGTTAATCGTTCTCGGCGCTGTTGCTCGCTTTGTTGATTTGATCCAGTACGGCGTTCATGCCCGCTGTACGATCATTCAACTTGCCTTCCAATTTGAAGGTTTTTGCTAACAAGTTTTGCGCTTTGATCATGTTCAACTTGTATTCTTGCATAGAGATTGCACTGCCTTGAATAAAGCCACCTTTTCCATCTGCCGCCAATATTTGAGTGTCGCCAAACAAGATTGGGCTAAAGCCAATTAGACGATCCAAGCCTGCTTGTGCGCCACCTAAATCACGACCAGCCGCTTCAAGAGACAAAGCAAATCCTTTTAGTTCGCCCCAGTGTTTCACATAGTTGCGATACGCTTTGGCCACTTCGCCATGGGCTTCTTCAATGACCGCGATTTTTTCTAAGTCCGCATAAACACTGCCTGCGTATTTATAAGCGGCTTCGGCGATCACTTGCTGCCACGCTGTTGCGATGGTTTTCGCGTACGCTTTTAGTTCAGTATGTTGCGCGGTGGTTAGCGCTTTACCTTTTGCGTCCGCGATAAGTTGGCGGCCATCGACAAAGGCTTGCATGATGGTGTGGAAATACTTTGTACCGGCACTGGCATCAATGCTGGCAGCGTAATAAGCGTGAGCGAAAGCCATTTCAGATTTTAGGTCAATGACACCATCACCATTCGCATCGGCTTTTTTAAAGACTGAGGCGTTTTGTTTTGTAATTTGAACCACTTCTTTTGGTGTTAGAGACAAGCCATTTGCTGGCGCGCCAAAGTAACCAAACGCTTCATCCCACACATGCTCTTTACCAGTGTAAACCGTGCCTTTTTTGTAAGGCTTGTCGTTAGGGTATGCGCCAGCTTCTAGCTTTTCATCGAGGTAATGATTAACGCCACGGTTATAGAACACGGCGCCCATGGTGAATTTGGAAATAAGCTGAATGTAATCATAGCCATTTACAGGGTCGTAACCTTTCTTCGTTTTTCCCGCAAGGTCAATAAGCTGAGTCAGGAGCTCTTGGCCTGTTGGGTTGCCCGGCCAACCAGTGATAACGCCATCATACGCACTGGAAAGTAAGTCCTTACCTTTAGAAAGTTCGTCAATTTTTGTTTGTTTAATAGGGAACCCATCTTTTGAAATAGGGTCTAGGATAGTAAGCCCTGATTTTTTACTAGAAAAGTAATCCGTCATTAAGTCGACATCGCCTTTCCCAGCGGCTTTTTTCAACGAGTTATGTAACGCATGGCGAGCAATTTGACCGCCATAGGATACAGAAGATGAGGCATTACCTTTGTAGCTTTTTAACGTTACATCGAATGCATAATCTTGTGCTGCAACAGCACTCATAGAAAAGGCAACGGACAAGCTCAGAATGGTTTTTTTCATTATTTTTTTCCTATATTTCAACTGAAAAAAGTTGTTTTGCATCACAAGACTACAAAAATCAAAAGAAAAAATAACATCAATAATAATGATTATCAACAACAACTATTATATTTACATAGATTTACAATAAACCTCATTGCTTTTCATCCAATCAAAATGTGGCTTTATACAAGGCGCTCTGAACCAAAAGGCGATTTAAATCGCGAAGAAAATGCAGTAATTGAATCGCGGGCATCTAAAAATCACGCTAACGCAAAAGGTTCTGCCCTCTTTATTGAGGTAAAGTGCTAGAATCCTCGCCATGCTAATTTTTACTGAATTCCAAGGTAAACCATGACCGTTCTCTTAATGACGCCACCAATGACTCAGTTAAATACACCGTATCCTGCGACGGCGTATTTAACTGGTTTTTTGCGCTCCCGAGGCTACGAAGCAACCCAACGCGATCCTGCGATTGAGTTGTTTCTTGAGATGATGACGTCGCCTGCGTTGGATATTATTCGTCAACATGTAGAGGCCAATTTTGAGTCATTTGAAGATGACGAATTACCTGATGTGATTTACACCTTTTTGTCTGAGTATGATCGTTATCAATTGGCTGTTGAGCCCATTATTCGCTTCTTGCAAGGCAAAGACCCAAGCCTTGCGCTGCGTATTGTGTCTCGTCGTTTTTTACCTGAAGGCCCAGCGTTCGACTCAATTTCTCAAATGGAAGCGGTGTCTGGCGATGTTCTAAAATCAGCGTTTGGCGATTTAGGCGTTCAGGACAAAGCTAAGTATTTGGCGACTCTATTTATCAATGATTTATCTGCTGTGATCACACAAGGTGTTGATCCGTATTTCGAAGTCAGTCGTTATGGTGAACGCCTCGCGGCGGCAAACCCTAGCTTTGATAACCTTTATGATACTTTGATGGGCGAGCCCAGCTTCAGTTCGGAAATTCTCGAACAATTGGTTGAACAATATTTAGAGGAAACGCAGCCAAGCGTGGTGGCATTAACCGTGCCTTTCCCAGGCAATATGTTGGGCGCTTTACGCATCGCACAAACCTGTAAAGCCATTAATCCTGATTTACCGATTGTGATGGGCGGCGGCTTTGTGAATACCGAGCTGCGAGCGTTGAAAGACCCAAGAATCTTTGAATTTATCGATTTTATTTGCCTCGATGATGGCGAGCGTCCTTTCCTAACTCTGCTAGAATTTTTTGATGGGCAACGAGACATCGATGAGTTAGTACGCACTTACTTTCTTGCAGAAGACGAACAGGGCGAACCGTATGTTCACCTCAATGACAACAAAGACTTGCACGATATTCCACAGACCGATGTAGGCACGCCGATATACGACGGCTTGCCATTAGATGACTACCTTTCTTTGTGTGAAATGCTCAATCCGATGCATCGAATTTGGAGCGATGGACGCTGGAACAAACTGACCATTGCCCACGGCTGTTATTGGCGTAAATGCAGTTTTTGCGATGTGAGCTTAGATTATATCGACCGATACGATGCCGCGGGCGCCGACTTATTAGTAGATCGAATTGAAGAACTCATCGAAGAAACCGGGCAAACAGGTTTTCATTTCGTCGATGAAGCCGCGCCTCCAAAAGCCCTGTTTGCTTTGGCGAATCGTTTAATTGAGCGCGGCGTTGCCATTAGTTGGTGGGGCAATATTCGCTTTGAAAAGACGTTTACACCTGAACGTTGTCAATTATTAGCGGATTCTGGTTGTATCGCTGTCAGCGGCGGATTAGAAGTGGCCTCGGATCGATTATTAAAGCTGATGAAAAAGGGCGTAAGTGTTGAGCAAGTAGCGCGCGTCACCAAAGCCTTCAGTGACGCAGACATTTTGGTTCATGCCTATTTAATGTACGGCTTCCCAACACAAACCGAACAAGAAACCATTGATGCGCTGGACATGGTGCGCCAGATGATGGAGCAAGGTTGCTTTCAATCCGCCTTCTGGCATCGTTTTGCAGCAACCATTCATAGTCCAATCGGGATTAACCCTGACGAATACGGCATCACTCTGGATGAACGTCCTGACATATTATTCGCAGAAAACGATGTGGACTTCTTCGACCCAACCGGAACGGATCATGAAATGTTAGGGGAAGGATTACGCAAAGCGCTCTACAATTATATGCACGGTATTGGTTTTGATCAGCCAATGGAATTTTGGTTTGAGCTGCCTGTTGTCGATACACTGATGCCAAAATCACTTATATCAAAAGCGGTTAATGATTTGATCGCTCATAGTTGAACGGCTTACAAAAGGACGGCACACGCTTGTATGCATCATATGGAGTCATACACACTTTGAAGTACAATATCTTTCTGTCATGAATATTAGGTTCGTTTTATGAAGTGCCCACATTGCCAATCTAAGTTGCCTTTTTCTTCACTCAAAAAGAGCTTTTTCCGTCCACAACCTTGCTCATCTTGCAATGAAGGATACACGGTGACATTGAGTATTAGTCGTATGTTTTTATTGATTATTCCGGTGGCTTTTAGCTTGATTATGATTCGTCCTATCAGCCTACACTGGGGTGTATCGCCAACACTCATGTCCGCTTTAATCGTGCTGTTATATGGTGTGTCTTGCCTCACTTTGGTCAAGCGCGCCGTTCTTTAATAGCACGACTGTTTCAAGTTATTTTTCTCGTTTATAAAGCAGTGCTTGATCCAACGGAATGGGTCTAGAAAAGTAGAAGCCTTGCAGATAATCACAATGATAACCAAGCAACAGATCCGCTTGTTTTTGCGTTTCAACCCCTTCAGCAATCACGGCGACGCCAAGTGCATGAGCCATTGAAATAATGGCTTCACATAAGGTTTGTGACGCTTTTTCACCCTCTAACTTTTGTACAAAGCTCTGGTCGATTTTGAGATAGTCGATATCATAGTTCATGATGTAAGCAAGAGAAGAGTACCCTGTTCCAAAGTCATCCAAAGCGACCTGAACACCTTGCGATCTGAACGCCAATAACGCGTTTCGAGTGCTTTCGTCAGAGTTCATTAATAGATTTTCTGTAATCTCAACAACCAAGCCATTTTGCGATTGCGCACCTTGCTCATCAGAGTTTTCTGCCAATAGTTCTTCTAATAACTGGCCTTTTTCACCTTGGTATTGAGACAGTTGCACTGGCGACACATTCACGCTGATTTGCACATGCTTACCATGCACTTCTTGGATGGCTTTCAAAGCACGTTTTGCTTCTTGAATAACCCAGTGACCGACTTCGATGATCTGGCCAGACTCTTCAGCAAAAGCAATAAACTGATCAGGCGGAACCAAACCTTTCGTTGGATGTTGCCAACGGATAAGCGCTTCAAACTTAATGACATTGCCATTCTTATCGAGAATAGGCTGATAAAGCAGATAAAACTCTTCGTTGAGAATCGCTTCCCTTAGGTCTTGAGCCAGTTCCATCTTGGCAATCAGGTCATCCTTTAACTCTTTGTTAAAGCGACGAGTCGTACTGCGACCACTCTGTTTTGCGTGATACATTGCTTGGTCAGCAGCGCTTAATATACTTCTTACGTCTTGGCCATCATGTGGATAAATGGACACACCAACGCTCGCCGTCAACATCACTTCACCGTGCTCTAACAAAATCGGCTGCTTGATGATGCTTTGCACTCTGTCACACAAAACCAAAGCATCATGTTCTTTCGCTTCATCACCTTCTAAGATAAAGATAAATTCATCTCCACCTAAGCGACTAAGCAGTTTTGCCGTAATAAGCTGATTAACAAGACGAGAGGCAGTAACCTTCAAAATCTCGTCGCCCATTTCATGGCCACGAGTATCATTGATCTCTTTAAAGTTATCCAAATCAATCAGAATAACGGCAATTTCTTCACGACCATCATTTACTTGAAAGACCTCTGTTAAAGCTCGATTAAAAGCATCTCGGTTTGTAATGCCCGTTAAGCTATCTATTTGCGTCTGCAATATAATTCTGCGCTCTGCTTCCGATTTGCGTTTTTCCATTTCCACAAAACTGTCTTGTAAGCCATCCATTTCTTTAATGCCAATCGGCTGCACTGTGCCAATTACCTCATTTCGACCTAGGCGTAATGCCAAGTCTGAAAGTTTATGAAGAGGCTGTGCAATGGCGCCCACAAAAAACACTCTCATCAGCAATAAGATCACCACAACCAAAGTCGAGAAGATAACAACAATAAAGGTATAGCGATTGTTTACACGAGAAAGAGATCCATCTACCGCCACACCAGTGATGAAGGACAACAAGACAAGACCGTCCGAACCTAATACTTGATGCTTGATAAATACTCTATTGACGTCATCACTTCCTTTCCAAATGGAATCGAAAGAGCTTGGTTGCTCAAATTCAACACCAGCGGGAAAGCTCGCAAGTGCATTTCCCTCACTATCTAGAACATAAGCTACACTTTGATCAGGCAGCTTACTGTTACTCAATAATGCACTCCACCAATCTAGTGACACCACGGCGACAGCGGTACCCGCAATTTCTTCTGTAGACAATTCTATTTTGACGGGATAAGCGAAATTGATCGCTGGCGCACCAGTCGCTCGGTCAAAGTGCAATCCACTGGTTGTAAATCGGTGTTCCGTAATGGCTTTAGAAATGTACTCTCGGTCGTTCACATTCACTGAAGAGCTAAGCTCCGTGCCGTTACAGGTTAATATGCCTTGTTTATTCGGCACACCAATATTCACGTATCGCTCAAATAAGGGAGTGATGTTACTGACGAACTCTCGACATAATTCGGAGTCTGGGTTTTGGATTTGAGGCAAAGAAGCTAAAGAAGTTAAAAAAGCTTCCGTCGACTCGACAAGATACTCCTGATTCTCCACCGCCTGATGGGAAACCAGTTGGGCTGCTTTAAGAAGTTCATCTTTTACAATGACTCGGCTGTAGTCAAAGCTCAGATAAATTAATAAATAGAAGGAGGCGATGATAAGTCCAGAAAGAAAGTACAATCGCCCAACAAGTGTATTAAACATTAAAGGTCTTGGCCTAATTGTCCGTATCTATAACCTAACAGATACTAAGAATGTTCCCTTCGAAATCCTTCTTTCTTTCTACTCAATTTGAAGAATCCAAAGGCTGTATTTATAGTGCTTAAGTATGGCATGCCTGAATGCATAACTATTTTTTATACAATTCAAGTTAGCATAAAAAATCAAACTAGTGTTGCAATCGATAATAAATGTATAAAGTACATAAATATTGTTACCACAACTGTAGTGACACTAAGCCGTAGAATTTATAGAAAAGACACCGAAGAGGAAATGACATGGAGCAAACACACATTGGATCTTGCTTATGCAACGCTGTTAAATTTGAGGTAAAAGGAGAATTTAAGAAGTTTTTCCTTTGCCATTGTAGCCGCTGTAGAAAATCTTCAGGTTCTGCCCATTGCTCAAACTTATTCACACCTGGCGCAAAGCTGACATGGTTATCTGGCCAAGACAAACTGAGTTTCTATAAGCACCCAGACACCAATTTCGCTCGCCAATTTTGCTCTATCTGTAGTTCATTAGTGCCTATCTATGTAGAAGCACGAGACATGGTTACTGTGCCTGCAGGATGCTTAGATTCTGACGTTGAAATTCTACCGCAAGCTCATATCTTTACAGACAGCAAGGGTAACTGGGACAAGGTGATAAATGACATTCCTTGCTATGAAGAAATGCCAGGCTAGATTTAAATAAATTGATCGTCCAAGCAAAAAGGCCAAGACTCTTTAAATAGAATCTTGGCCTTTGTCGTAATAGATATGGCTATATTTACGACTTCAAAAACGGATCGTCTGTGTAACTCTTTCCTTCAGGAGTGTAGAAAATAGTTTGATCCAACTGGTTTAACTCGGCTCTTTATTTCCTGAATTTAGGTTTTACACACTCAACAAAATCTGGATTAGCCAGAATGCGGGTACCAAAAGTCACCATTAAAGCGCTCGGAAAATAATTAGGCGTACAAGTTCAAATAAGTGGCACCATAAAAAGTAATTTGGTAGATTCAGCCCCCTGCTTTACAGGGTAAAATAATAGGTTATCTGTTACATTCACTTTAAATTTCTTCAAAAACATCTAATTATAGTAAAAAGAATACGTACTCAGCATGAACACATTATTTAAAACCAATAGCTTATACTTTTTTACTAAACTCTCCGACTGATTTGATGCATTCTAATTATCAGAAAACTTCATTGAATACATATCCTTGTCTGCTCTATTTAACATGCTTTCAATCGTGTCATTCTCTTTTATCGATGTACAACCTACACTAAATGTAATAACCAATTCTTGATTTTTTAATTTCAAAATTAATGATCGACTATCATTGATCAACTGATCTAACAAACTCGAAAATGTATGACTTTCAAGATGTTTAATTGTGATAATAAACTCGTCACCGCCCCAACGTGATACTTCACCTTTTCCTAAAAGAGTACTCTTTAAATAATTTGCTATTTCCTTCAGCACTTCGTCACCTACAAAGTGACCATATTTGTCATTTACAAGTTTAAAATCATTTATATCAATATTAATAATACTAAACGCTTGCTTCGAAACGTTCCATTGACGCATGTACTCATTAAGATATAATTCAATACCTCTTCGATTATACAAGCTTGTTAATGGATCTAATTGGGATAATAAGCTCAATGCTTTAGTGCGTTCTTCTACCTTCTCTTCAAGTTTATTTTGATATTCTAAAATTGAATCTGACATTTCTTTATAATGCGATACTAAATTTTTTATTTCTAAACCTGCTCTTTTATTTATCTTTGGCTCTAATATTTTATTTCTTTTCAGAGCACAAACAGAATCATCAAGCTCTTTAATAGGTTTAGTCACAATTAACTTTATCATTAGATAAGTTACAATTAATGCAATAATTAAACTAATCAAAAATACAAAAAATAAACTAAAAAATTCTGTCCAAGGTAAGAAATAATCCACATCAATAAAGTTCACCTGAAACCAATCTATTTCAGGTATATAAATAACACTGGCCAATTCTCTAATATCATTTTTATAAACAATAGCCGTTTTAACAGAATTAGGTGTTTCCTTTGCCAATTGAAAAACATTTCTTAACTTCGCCTTTGAACCTTCATCATCTAAAATCTGAAATATTAATTTTTTATCTTCTGATTGTTTTGTAATAGAGGCATAATCAATCAGCGCTTCTTCCTGATGTAGTTGTATAGAGCCTTCATAGTTAGTAAAAAATATTGCTGAGTAAATATCTTGTTTTTCAACCATCTGATCTAAAAAATTAGAAAGATCTAAACCTGTACCAACAACACCCAGTATTTCATTCCCTTTTCGTATTAAGACATCACTCCATAACTTAACAACACCTAACTCAACATCAGGATTCACATTTAGATGGACGCTTAGATTAATTTTCATGATACTATAAAACCATGCATCCTCAGGCTTGTTAGGATCAAGTGTATAGCGGTATGAATCTATGCCTAACTTCTTGACTTCATCGTCATGATAGTAGTAGTTATTGTTTTTATTAAGAGCAATAAAAAATGAATTATCAGAGAATCTCGTTCGAAACTCTTCCCCGTCACGTAACGCTGCTTCTTTTAACTCTTGGTTATTAGGATCATTTGCCCAATTTTTAATTGAGTCAATTTCAGCAAACTCTTTAGAAAGCTCTACCTCTTGAATTAGAGGTAAAAGTGTACGAACTTTGTCATATCTAAGTTGTTTTTCTGCATAAATCTCAACCCAATTCGAAATAATATCTTCCGCTAACACTTTCATCGACACCCAGGAAAAGAAACCTGTAAGACAAAATATGATCGTTATAGAGATTAAAAATCTAGATTGAAGTGTCATTTTACTCTTTCCCAGAAGCATAAAGTTTAAAACACATGAATATTGAGGAAAATTAATAGAAAATACCAGTTAAATGTGAATTAATTTTTTATTTGAATCGTTACCTTGAATTAACGCAATACGTTATAATCTCTAGATATTAATTCCAAATAGAAAGAGTATAAAATGAACTTCTCTGACTTAGGCTTGCTTCAAGACATTGTATCCGTTGTTAATACACTTGGTTATGCAACGCCTACGCCAATACAGAAATCGACTATTCCACTTATCCTTAAAAATAAAGATGTTATGGCTGGCGCTCGAACAGGAACAGGGAAAACTGCTGCATTTTCTTTACCTCTGATTCATAATATTATTTCAGAAATAGACTCAATTAATACGGATAAAATTAAAGTATTAGTGCTTACTCCAACTCGAGAGCTTGCACAGCAAGTGCATTCAAGCTTTGTTAAATACAGTAATAACTTACCAGTAAAATCTGTTGTCGCTTATGGCGGCGCCAGTATTAATATACAAATTAACGAACTGAAATGTGGCTGCGATGTTCTGATTGCAACACCTGGCCGCTTATTGGAATTACTTACGAAAGAGCTTATTGATCTTAGCTCATTAAAAACACTGGTACTTGATGAAGCCGACCGAATGTTGGATATGGGCTTTATTATTGATATACAAAAAATTCTAAAAAAACTTCCTAAAAGCCGACAGACACTGTTCTTTTCAGCAACCTTTAATGATGACATTTTTAAATTAAGTAAATCATTATTAAAAAGCCCTGTGCTCATAGAAGTGGATAACCGTAATACGACAACATCCCAAGTAGAGCAGACTTTTTATGTTGTTGATAATAACCGTAAAAGCGGCCTTTTATCCTTCCTAATTGGCTCTAAAAATTGGCAACAAGTTCTTATTTTTACTCGCACAAAACAAGGTGCTGATGAACTGGCTAAAGAAATGGGTAAAGATGGCATCGCCACACAGTCCATTCATGGAGATAAATCTCAAGGTGCTCGAGACCGGGTTTTAGCTGATTTTAAGGCTGGCAATACTCGGGCATTAGTTGCCACCGACGTTGCAGCTCGTGGGATCGACATTGAACAACTGCAATATGTGATCAACCATGAACTACCTTATAACGCGGAAGATTATATTCATAGAATTGGACGAACAGGGCGTGCTGGCGCAACAGGGTTGGCGATTAGTCTTGTGTCTGAGAAAGAAAAGTATTTACTTAAAGATATAGAAAAGCTCGTTGATGAGCAGTTTATTCTTCAATGGCTGCCTGGATTCGAACCAGACATAAACAATACACACAACTCACAAAAAAAACGTGAGCCATCCAAAAAAGAGCTTCGAGCAAAAGCGCTTGGGCTTCATAAAACAAAAAAGCAACCTAGAAAAAAGCGCCCCAGAAGCTCTTAACGAAAGACGACAAGCTACCTACCCATACTCTCTGCAACTTATATTGCCTCAACTGCCGCTGCCTCAGCTTATCTAAAAGATCTGGTTGATGCCTCGCCATGCCTCTATTTCAATGACCCATAATCAAGATCACCTCTACAAAAACCATCATCACAGCCATCACCCTCAAATGAAAAACACCCACCTTTCAAACTAACTTTCATGGCAAAACCCATAAAATAAAACGAATTAATGAAGCTATATTTATATAAAACCACATCAATATAGAAAAAATTTACTGTAAAATTATTGTAAAACCACTAAAATACACATAACATTTACAACAAATACTACACCGTAGTTTTTTCTTATTTTTTCACTTTTAACTATCAGGAAAGGTTATTTGATAATGAGAGATAATGAAGAATTTTTAGAAGCTAACTCAGAAAGAGAATGCGCCTTCTACTCCGATTATTTGCTCAAAAACATTAGAAGTGCATCGATTAAGAATTTACGAGGGAATACTCACGAAGAACGAGTCATCAAGCTAAATGAAGAACTAGAGGGTTTGATCAAGAAGAGTCGAGCCCCTCAGAACTATGCGACTCAAATGCGCAGCGCTTTCAAAGCCACTCAGTTATCTATTCAACATTTCCGTTGGGTTGATAAGAAGGATGAAAGATTATGCAATTGGTTGTGGTGCTATTTAAAAAAAACAACTTCGCAGACAGAGCCAGAAGAAGCCGTCAAAAATGAAAGTTTACTACTTCTATCCGCTAAGGCTTTTCAAATAGAAAGAGACACTACTACAGAAAGGCAGAGTGATATTCTGAATGCCTTTTACCATGGAGAAGCCACAGCCTCTCAGCAGCAAGAAATAATGGAACTATTGAAAGCAAAATGGCACGAGATTCGACAAGATGTCTCGGTGACCAATTGGTTAGAAGATAACAACCTAACACATTGGTCTTGGGCTTGGTCCTACCTACAAAACAACACGCAAAGGCCTTTAGAACAAGCTTGGCTTCCAAACAATGATGTGGAAAAAAGAGCCGCAGTTATTGCGACTCTCGATTTATCTGATAACGTAGACCGCAAAGCTTTAGTCATAGATAAAATGAAGAAAGCCTGGAGCCAAAAGAAATTCAGAGAAAAATCCAGTGGTAAAAAGCCTTACAGCATCAGTATGACGCTCAACACTAAGCAAAAATTGAACGCCATGGCTGAAGAAAAAGGCATTAAAATCAATGAAATGATTGAGTACTTGGTACAAAATGAATTTTCAAACCGCGATCAAAACGCATAATATTCTTTAAGTCGAAAAAGGAATTCGTAGCATCAGTAACCGCCACGGTCATATTTACTGATCTTTTAATTATCCTCTATATAACGGTAGCTCGAATCGCATGAAAATCCCTAAACGAATACAACCTCTCATTGAAGACGGCCTAATAGACGAAGTACTTCGACAATTGATGAGCGGAAAAGAAGCGACTGTATACGTTGTTCGTTGTGGATCAGAGATCCGCTGCGCAAAAGTCTATAAAGAAGCAGGCAAACGCAGCTTTAAACAAGCAGTGCAATACAGAGAAGGTCGAAAAGTCCGCAATAGCCGTCGATCTCGAGCAATGGAAAAAGGCTCCAAGTTTGGTCGCGACGAACAAGAAAACCTTTGGCAAAACGCAGAGGTCGATGCGTTATATAAACTCGCTGACGCAGGTGTTCGCGTTCCTAAGCCTTATGGGTGTTTTGACGGCGTACTGTTAATGGAGTTGGTCACAGATGATAACGGTGAAGTTGCACCGCGCTTAAACGATGTGGTTCTCACCCCAGAACAAGCCAGACAAGACCATGACGCCATCATAAAAGACATTGTCCGCATGTTATGTGCAGGCTTGGTTCATGGCGATCTATCTGAATTTAACGTCTTAGTGGACTCTCACGGCCCCGTTGTCATAGATCTGCCACAAGCCGTGGACGCTGCTGCCAATAACAACGCAGAATGGATGCTAGAGCGCGATGTAAATAACATGCGTAACTATTACGGAATGTCTGCACCAGAGCTTTTAGAGACCAAGTACGCCAAAGAAATTTGGGCACTATTTGAAGCCGGTAAATTAACCCCTACGACGGAGCTAACTGGCCACTTTGATGAACCTGAAGAAGCCGCAGACGTAGATTCAGTATTAACTGAAATTCAGGAAGCTTACGAAGAAGAACAGGAACGCCTTGCACGCATCAATGCGGCAGACGAAGAGGATTAAAGTGCAATCTATTGAGTAGCGAGTTTGAAGTAGTCATGATCATTGAGCGCTTTACTGATCATCATGGCGCCTTCCAGTAGACTGACGGTGGTAATGGCAGCTTGTTGAGGATCTTGCTCGCCATTCGCTCTATGAGCTTCTGTCAGCCAATTCAGGTTTTTATGGAAGAATCGTTTTACTTCTAATTGAACTTTCTCTGGCAGGGTCTCATTCTGTGCACCAAGCAGTCCGCAAAGGCACATTTTGTTATCAACCAATAATGCGCCCTTGAAAATCTCTGTATAAACATCAATAGGATCTTTTCCTTCCGCTTTAATGTCGTAAATATCGCCTAGAGCCGCCATAAAAGAATCTGTATATTGATGCGCTAATTCAGCACCTAAATCTGCTTTAGTTGGAAAGTGGTAATGTACGCTGGAATTTTTTATTCCAACTTCATTGGCTAATTCCCTGAAACTAAAATTACTGTAACCTCCAGAACGAACTTTATCTTCAGCAATTTGTAACAGTTCTTCTCTTTTACCCATGACGACCTTCCTATAACTAAGATGATAATTATCTAATAGCACTTCCCCCATTACAAGAGCTGGCATGCTTGCTAAAATGACGCCCCATCATCAACAGATAATGAAGCGTCATAAGATATTTCTTACCTAAAAATATTGAAATAACGTCTGTTTATTCAACATCAAAGAATGCATAAGTTCTTGTTTCTATACTTTGTCTTGGCACGCTATTTTCATCTTGATTTGTTAATGGAAAAGCAGTGTGCATAGAAAAACGCGCTTTAGATTGCTCACTATCAAAGCCCTTAATTAAGACCGCTTCGTTTGAATTCATTTCAGGGTAGAAGTACCATTTTTGATTCGAATTCTGTTTAAGCGCAAAAATCTCACCTTGATGTTTTTCACCTGTTTTCATGTCATTAAAGTTGATTCTTGCTTTAACCAAATCAGCTTCATCCAATGATTGATAATCTAGAAAAGCAAGAGGGTCTTTTAAAACAATGCCGGCAATAGAGCGCCAAACGTTAATTTGCACCATTCTTTTACCAGCAAAACGATGAATAACCTCTTCATCAAGAACGGTTATTGCTCTGCTTGAACCTGTTTCATGAGTGTAATCATTATGAACATGGTAAGCAGGGTGTCGATTAGAGCCTTCTATTCCACGGCGTACCGTATGGTCAAAAGCAAACACATCTGTTGCGCCTGTTTGTTCTTTTATTAAGTTTTCCACTTCTGGGTAATACTTTGATTTTACGGCTAACGGATCCAAAAAATCGACATCGCTTGGAGTAAATGAGGCCAATTCAAAACCCTGATTGTCTAAGTTAAAAGAGCCATTTGATATGGTTCTAGCGTTGATAACATCCACATTTTGAAAGCCATAATCATCACTGTATTCTTGTAATTCATCATAGCCGGAGTAGTTAATAGTAGGAGTATTTACAGATTCGCTTTTTATAAAGTGCAATTTGGTCTTTTCGGTTTTGTATGTCATGACATTTTCTTTCCTATAAAGTGAATAATATAGGCTAACTAAAAAAGCCTGCCTACCAATCGGTAGTTATACTATTTTGTTATTCAATATATTGTCAATCCTTAAAGTTATATCGACTATTTTATGACTTCATTTTCATTTTTTTTGATTTTTCATACTAAAAAAAGAGTAAGAGAAAAACACAAAATAAAAAAAACCTTATTTATCAATGATTTAAAAACAAATGTTTTATAAGTTTGAGATTGTTATAAAAAAACAATTGACTACCGTTCGGTAGGTAGTTAATAATTCAATTGTTCGAATGAGACGCTCCCATAAAGCAATAGAGTTTTCTATTCAGGGGGTGGCTAACAATTTAACTTATGATGTGAAGGTACTAACAATGATTGGATATACTACTATTGGCTCAAAAGACTTAGACAAAGCTGTTTCTTTCTATGACTCTCTACTTGAGCTAGTTGGCGGAAAAAGATTGATGGAAATGGATCGTATCAAGTTCTATGGAACTGAGGCCGGTGGTGCCATGCTAGCGGTTTGTACTCCTGCAGATGAAGGCTCACAAAGTTGTGGTAATGGTCAAATGACAGCAATCCCTGGTGGTTCAATTGAAGGTGCGCAAGCGCTTTATAATAAAGCAATTGAATTGGGTGCGACTGATGCCGGTGCACCAGGCCAACGTTTTGATTTCTTCTATGGTTCCTATGTTTATGACCTTGATGGCAACAAGCTTTGCTTTTTCCACATGACATAATGACCAATACAAAGAAGCAAAAGGTCGATATAAATCGGCCTTTTGCTTTCTAAAATAAGGTGTTAAAAGGTTTTCATAAAATATGAATGAACAATTTCACTTTATAAAGATCAGTATTTTATGTAGTGAATGAAGTAAGAAATAAAAGAAGGTGTTGATATGAAAATTGCTGCAGATTTTAGTAAACGTGTTGTGGTTCATAGCGATTCACTTGAATGGGTCAAGTCGCCAATGAAAGGTGTTGATAGAAGAGCACTTGATAGAGTGGGTGATGAAGTTGCGCGAGCAACGACCATTGTACGTTATGCTCCTGGAAGCATATTTTCCCCACATGTTCATACTGGTGGTGAAGAGTTTTTTGTACTTGATGGTGTTTTTCAAGATGAGCATGGTGACTTTCCTGCAGGCTCTTATATTAGAAACCCACCGCAATCGAAACATAAGCCAGGCTCTGAAAAAGGTTGTATCATATTTGTTAAATTATGGCAGTATCAGCCTACAGATAGAACGCACATAAGGATCCAAACAAACTCTATAGGATGTGTATCACATAAAGAATTTGATGGCGTATGTGTAACTCCTTTATACAAAGATAGTTTTGAGGAAGTGAGTTTATTGCATTTTGAAGCAGATGCGGAGATGGTAATTGAGGCAAAAGCTGGTGCTGAACTACTTGTTTTGGAAGGTTCATTGAATGAGCAAGAAGATACACTTGTCAAAAATAGTTGGTTACGCACACCAATTAACAGCTCGGTCAAAATGAAAGCTGGTAAAAATGGTGCTAAAGTTTGGTTGAAAACAGGGCATTTATTAGATGTTGAGAATCAAATTTCTCGAGTGAAAAATGCTTAATTCTGCTCTGAATCTCTAAGTGTGATAATGCTTATTCCAAAATTCAGGTAATAAGTGTATTGGTTGTTTATAGCTAGGGTGCTGATCAGCTTTTATACAAAAATTGAATTCTTTTGCTGGTTATGTATAATCGCGCCCGTCTTTGACTACTAGGTCAAAACATAAAAAACCATTTGGGTTCCCTCACCCCAATCTAACGAAAAAGGTCACATTATGAGTACGTTTACACCTCATCAGCAGAGCATTGCTTTGCGTTATCTTGCGATGTTTCATTTACTGATCATTGCATCCAGTAATTATCTGGTTCAAATCCCCTTCACAGTCACTGGTTTTCATACCACTTGGGGTGCTTTTTCTTTTCCATTTATCTTTTTAGCAACGGATCTCACGGTTCGAGTTTTCGGTGCAACGCTTGCTCGAAAAATCATTTTCATAGTGATGATTCCTTCTTTGGCTGTGTCTTATATTTTGTCGGTTATCTTTGCGGAAGGAGCTTATCAAGGCTTTGCAGGATTAGCGACTTACAATAGCTTTGTTGGTCGTATTGCCATTGCCAGCATACTGGCTTACTTATTAGGCCAAGTACTTGATATTAAAGTTTTTAATAGACTACGCCAGCTAAAAAAATGGTGGATTGCGCCAGCCGCTTCCACTCTGTTAGGCAATGGTTTGGACACATTGGCCTTCTTTGGTATCGCCTTTTATCAAAGTCCTGATCCATTCATGGCACAACATTGGCAAGAAATTGCGCTTGCTGATTTCGCTTTCAAATTGATCGTTAGCTTAGGTTTGTTTATTCCTTTGTACGGTGTTTTATTAAACTACCTTACCAAGAAAATTACCTCGACAAGCATAGGCGCTCCATTCGGCAAAATCTAAAGAGACGAAAGCCTAAGTCCAAATATCACCATATTGATCTCGGTGTGTGAGGTAAACCCGCAGATCGAATTCAAGCTGATGGTAATCTGGCTCCATATAACAACAAAGCTTATAAAAAGCTTTGTTGTGTTCTTTCTCTTTCAAATGCGCCAATTCATGCACCAGAATCATTCTGAGCAAAGGCTCTGGTAGATTTCTAAATAAACTCGCAACACGAATTTCATTCTTCGCTTTTAACTTACTTCCCTGCTTTCTTGAAACAAAGGTGTGTAGACCCAGCGCATTATTAATAACGTGGATTTTATCGTCGTAAATCACTTTACTGATCGGTGGCGAACTGCGCATGAAGTCGTTTTTTATCTCCATTGCGAAATCATAAAGCCCTTTTGTACCACTTAGATTATGAGCTTGAGGATACTTTTTAGTTAACCACTCTTTGGTTTTTCCTGCCTCTAAAAGCGCCACTACTTGCTCCTGAATGTGAACACTGTAGCCATTTAAATAGCTTTTGACTGCGTTAGGAATACCATTTGGACTCATAAAAAAAGCTCATTGATCAATATTAGAGAAGGGTGATGATGTGCATTCTATACGAAATCCACCTTTTACTATCACAAAAAAAGCCCGCAACCTGTGCGAGCTCTTTCATCTATATCCTTCAAGATTAAGGCTTTTTATTCAAGTCCCAATCATAATCTAAGAACGAAATATCTAAGTTCTTAGCATTCAGTTGTGCTACAGCGTCTGTCGTTAATGCCAAGCTCTCAGAGTACGTCACTAAAAAAGCTTCTAGTGAATCATAACCTTTCCAACCTTTTTCAAAGTCTTCTCGGTACCATTTGAAGATAGAAGACAATTCTACCTTGTCGCCATTCAAGCGATTACGGCTACGATCCGCTAAGAAGAGCTCTGTTTGCGCTTCTAACAAGCTGTCTAAGTTATTCCCTTGGAAAGCTTGATTTGCCAATGCTGGGCAGCCAATGCTCGCACAATTAACCACAAAATGAATACGCGGGTCATTGTAGCGATCTGAGCCGCGAATCAAGGTATGTTCTACATTATCTAGAGAGCGCTTCTCACCCAACAGGGTGACAATCTTTTTACTCCAAGGCGAGCTAAATAAACTGCCTAAATCTTTAATGGAATCCAAATCTGGCCATTTCGTTAGAATAAATTCCACCGTCCACGCATTATATGCGTTGATCAAGAAAGCCAGTTGATCATCTTTAGGCCAACTATCAAATTTTGTTTGGCTCACATTAGCCAAACTGTCTAAGTAGCTTTTCAAAGACGCTCTGTCGCCTGCAAAACCTTGATAATCCACTTGGCTGGCTTGTCCGCCATTCAAGAGATGTACATTTTGCTGTAATAAGTCGTTCCATGAAGTGTGATCAAACGCGTTTTCCGCGTTGACCACAGCACTTTGCAATCCAATAATCGTGAATAAAGTAATCAACCAGTTTTTCATGGAATTAACCTCGACGCCATGTATGATATTTCTCTAACCAGCTCAGAATACGTTCTGGAGTGTGTGCTCGCTTCCACTCACCTGCCGCGTACTTGTTCGATTCCGCCCACGTTGGATAAGTGTGAATCGTACCTAGGATTTTGTTCAGACCTAGACCATGTTTCATGGCTAATACGAATTCCGCTAACAAGTCTCCTGAATGTTCACCGACAATCGTGACACCTAAGATTTTGTCTTTACCCGGAACGGTTAAGACTTTCACAAAGCCTTTTGTTGCGCTTTCTGCGATGGCACGATCAAGCTCATCAAACTCATAGCGCACCATTTCATACGCAATACCTTGCTCTTTGGCTTCTTGCTCGCTTAAACCTACACGCGCCACTTCAGGGTCAACAAAAGTTGCCCAAGGAATAACACGATAATCCGCACGGAATTTTTTAAAGGTACCAAATAAAGCATTCACCGCTGTGTACCAAGCCTGATGAGCGGCAACATGAGTAAACTGATAAGGGCCAGCCACATCACCCGCTGCATAGATATTCGGATAAAGCGTTTCAAGGTAATCATTCGTCACGATATTACGATCCGTTTCGATGCCCAGATTTTCCAAACCATAACCTTCAAGGCGCGCTTGACGACCAACAGCACAAAGCAAGGCATCAAATTCAATGACACTTTCTACGCCGGCTTTTTCAACGATCAAACGTTTCACATCGCCTTCTTTCTCACAACGCACGGCATTATGAGACGTTAAGATGTTCACACCATCGGCTCTCATACTTTTCTGCACAAGTTCAGAAACTTCTTGATCTTCACGAATCATGATGCGTTCGCCACGTTCTACTTGTGTTACGTTCGAACCTAGGCGTGCAAAGCTTTGGGCCAACTCAGAACCGATTGGGCCACCGCCTAATACAACAAGACGTTTTGGTGGCTCATCAAATTTTGCGAATTCTTCCCAAAGCGTATCACTCGTGTAATAACCCACATCGTCTAGGCCAGGTAATGGTGGTACGAATGGACGAGCACCTGTCGCCAATACAATACTGCGAGCCGTCATGCGTTTCGTTCCGCCTTCATTCAGTTGAATTTCAACTGTCCAAGGGTCGATCAGCTTCGCATAACCTTGTACAACATCCACACCTAAGCTTGTATAACGCTCAACGCTGTCATGTGGTTCTACTTTACTTACTACATCATGCACACGTGCCATGACTTTCTTGAAGGAGAATGTTGGCTCGCTACTTTCTAAACCGTAATTTTCAGCATTGCGCATTTGCTGGGCAATTTTGGCGCTTTTTATAATCGCTTTACTTGGTACACAACCATAGTTAAGGCAATCACCACCCATTTTATGAGCTTCAATTAACGTTACTTTCGCTTTTACCGCAGCCGCAATGTAAGCACTCACTAAGCCACCAGCACCGCCACCAATAACAATCAAGTTACGATCAAATGTTTTTGGTTTTGTATAACCCGCATAAACACGACGCGCTTTAATCAAGTTAATCAATTTTTTAGCAATCAAAGGAAACACCCCAAGTAAAACAAAAGAAAGCAGCAATGGAGGAGATAAAATGCCTGACAAGCTGTCTAACTGACCAAGCTGCGTACCTGCATTAACGTACACAAAAGTACCTGCCAACATGCCTAGCTGGCTCGCCCAGTAGAATGTAAAAGCACGAATGGTTGTTAAGCCCATTAATAGGTTAATCAAGAAGAAAGGGAAAATAGGAACAAGGCGAAGTGTGAATAAGTAGAATGCACCTTCTTTTTCGATGCCTTCGTTAAACGCCTTTAAGCGATCACCAAAGCGTTTTTGCACCGTGTCCTGAAGTAAGTAACGAGAAACAAGAAAGGCTAAAGTTGCACCAATACTACTGGCGAAAGAAACGATTAATAAGCCCCAACCTAAACCAAATAGAGCACCAGCGGCTAATGTCATAATCGCGGCGCCAGGTAAAGATAAGGCCGTCACAATTACATATAAGATTAAGAATGCGCCACCTATTAAAAGAGGGCTTTCAGCTCGCCATGCTTCAAATGTGTCTAAACCTGACTTCAAACCATCTAAGGTTAGTAGCTTATGCAAATCAAAATAAAAAAATACGACAGCAAGTGCCGCAATAATGACCAATAACCCAATTTTCTTCATGCAAGACTCCAATAAAAATCATTCCAGAGCAAATCAACACGTTATGCTACTGATGTTGTAAATATTAGACGCCAAAAAAAGAATAATGTTACATGTTTAGTAAATATTTCTGGGAAAAACGCTCAAAAGCCACAATTCATCCATTTTATATGACTAATGAGGTCGATTTTGTCTGTTAAATCGTTTTAGAAGAGGCAATCAGACGGAACACAAAAAAGCAGGCTAATAATCCTAAACAGCAGATGCTGAGCACCAAAGACACCACACCATTCACGCCAAATAGAGTAACGAGGGTCGCAAAAGCTGGCGGCCCTATCGTCGCGCCAAGGTTACCAAACTGAGCAATAAGCCCATAACCCTGCGCTTGTTCCGTTGGATTTCTCGCTAATACAGGGATCAAAGCCAACGATGCGCCAGGAATCATACCAACGAATAAAATAAGCACACCAACAACAAACGCAAACCAAAGTGGCTCCTGATGGATAAACAATAAAGTGAGTCCACATATAGCCACAGTCGAATACGCCATCATGGCGACACGCTGGGGTTTCATAATATATTGCGCCAGTGCACCAGCAATAAAAGTGCCGCTAGTGCTGACCAATGGAAGAACCACCAGCATCAACGCTTGAATCGTTGAATCATTTACTAATCGTGGAATATACGTCAGGAGAGAAACCAACATACAGGTATAAAAAAGAAACACCATGCTTGGCAAAAGCGCCCTTGGATTACGGTAGACATTCATCATCTGACGCAGAAAACTGCTTTGAGTAGGACTTGCTGGAGCAATATCTAACACAGGGTTCTTGCGTAATAATACAAATAAGACAAAACCCATGATGGAAATCAGCACGCCATGACCAAAAAACAGTTCACGCATACCATAGTTGTCTAATGTCCATTTTCCTATGCCGCCACTTACCGCAAAAGCCACACCAAAAAATGTTCCCCATAACCCCATAGTCAAAGATCGATGTTTATCTGAACTTAACTTGGCAATTAAAGTGGGTGCCGAAACGACCACGCCCAGTTGAGAGAAACCTTCTAAGATGCGCGTCATAAAGATCAATTCAAAAGGCGGTAATGTCGCTTGGATAAAAGACAAAGCTCCGCCTAAAAATAAAGCGCCCATCAATACTTTAAGGTAGCCAACGCGGCTAGCAATCATGCCGCCAAACACGCCAAACACCAAACCTGCCACACCAACAACCGATAACGCCGCGCCAGTTAATGTTGCGCCTGTTTGGTAATGTTGTAGCAAAGCATCATAAGAAATAGAGAATTTGGCAAATTGCATGGCGGTAAATACGCCAGCAATCCAGAGAAATATGACGGGGATAAATTGTGTTTTCAATGCGTCTTGAGAAGTCGCAGCAGTATGGTTCGCCATTGAGCGTCCTTAATAAAAATCACAGTTTGGAAAACTTGATCAAATAGACAAAATTAAGGCGGTATTCTAAACAAAACCACTTACTTTAGGGGAGGTTTTTTCTACTTTTCTAACTTAAAGCAAGATACATAGAAACAGCGCCAGAAAAGCGCTGCTTCTTATTTATGATTAGTGAGCCGCTGTGCTCAATTCATTGTTTCTCAACTCTTTCAGACGAAGTCCTATGTTTCCTAAAATCAACATAGCGCCACCAACAATTTGATACGTTGTTAGCCCCATATCTAGGAAGAACCAATTAATCGCCGCGGCAAAAACAGGAAAGGATAACTCAGCTAATGTTGCCATCTGTGCAGGCACGGTTCGTAAACCTTTATAGTAAAACCACATGCCAATCAAACCACTCAATAATGCCATGGTAACCGCCAAACCTAGATCTATAGGCTGCATGGCAACTAGGCCATCCCACTGAAAAATAGCCAATGGCAATAAAACGAGCAAACCCGCCACAAAGCGACCGGATAAAATGGCATTAGCAGGCATGTCTTGATGAGATAAGTACTTCCCACACACGGTCGCTGCTCCCCAAGCCATCACAGCCATCAAGGTAAAGCCGTATCCTTTGATCACACTCTCAACATCACTTGAGTAATGCCATTGAGCTTCGCCTAAAGTGCGTAAATCTGGCCACATCATCACAAAGCTGCCTAATAAAATAACAGCCGCCCAGCGTAAGAACTGGCCTTCAATACGCTCTTTTAAGAACCAGTAAGCTAATAAGATCGCCACAATGGGTTGTAGTTTTTGTAACAGGATCACGACCGTTGGGTTTAAATATTGAAAAGCGGCGGTGAATGCCAAAGTACCAATCGCAGAGCCTACGCCACCAATAAAAAAGAGACACAAAGCACTGTTTCTAGACATATGGCGGTAAAGGTGGCGATAGCGCCATAGAATTGGGCTTAGTATCAAAACTAATGTGATGTGTTCAACGAGTACGATTTGTATCGTTGAATATCCCGCGTTAAGCAGCGGATAGCGAATCAATGTATCCAGTGCCCATGTAAAGCACGCGATCATGATAAAGAATGTTCCTGCCATCTTGGTATCTCCAAATCAGTAAGATGCACAGGGGTGATGAGGAATATACCAAGACTCCTACATAGCCAAAGCATGTAAGAAAAAACGCGTAGAAAGCGCCAACAAAAATAACCATCTCTCGCTAAGAGAAATGATTCTTTGTTGCTTGGTCGATCTTCTATCATCCGGACTGTAACCGTCGGCTCTGGAGTCTCACCAGATCTGCTGACCTTAGTTTTAATAGAAATTAAATCTAAGCGCTCGCGGGCTTTTTAATAGAACACCACAGAAGTGCACTTATTAAATTACCGCCGGTGGGGAATTTCACCCCGCCCCGAAGTTCGATTAATGTAAAAAGTAATGGGTTAACTCTAAACCCATCCTCGTTTTTAGGCAATATACTCAGTCACGAGAAAGCCATTTTATACTGCATCTTAACTAGAAATTGCTATACACTTCCGTCCTCTCATTAAGATTCTCTGAATGAAAAGGAACTTACGTGCAAACATCTTCAAGAAGTGGCGTTTTTTACGCGTTAAGCGCATTTGTTCTGTGGGCGATTACGCCCATTTACTTTAAAGAAATGTCGTTTCTTCCCGCAACGGAGATCCTTTCACATCGTATTATCTGGTCTTGCCTTATTGTCTTAGTCTTGATTCTAATACTAGGTTACGGCAAAGCACTTAAAGCCGTGATCCAGTCGCCAAAAACCTTAATGGCCATGGCAGTTTCTACTGTGCTGATTGCAATCAACTGGGGAACATTTATTTGGGCCGTACAAAACGACCAAATGCTCAGCGCCAGCTTGGGTTACTACATTAATCCGCTCATTAGTATTTTATTGGGTGTGATCTTTTTCAAAGACAAACTAGATAGAGTCCGTAAGGTCGCGGTTCTATTATGTTTTGGAGCAGTAGCATTTGAGGTGATCAAGTTCGGCTCTTTGCCTTGGGTTGCCTTATCTCTCGCCATCAGTTTTGGCTTTTATGGCTTAGTACGTAAAAAAGTCGCAGTGGATAGTTTTACTGGTATGGCGGTTGAAACAGGAATCCTTTTACCTTTCTCGCTCATTTATTTGATGTTGACGAACTCTTCCTCTGTGAACATTTTCGACAACAGCACGACCACCAATTTATTACTTTTCGCGGCAGGCCCAGTTACCATGATCCCACTCATGTGTTTTGCTGCGGCGGCGAACCGCGTCAGCATGGTTACGCTCGGCTTTTTTCAATATATTGGCCCAACCGGCATGTTTATTTTGGCGGTGTTTTTATATAGCGAACCATTAAGTATCGATAAGCTGATTACCTTTATTTTAATTTGGGCTGCTTTGACTATGCTGGTGTTCGACTCTATTCGTCGACTGCGTAATACTCGGGCAAAAAACGTGTTACAAAAAAGCCAAGAAACGCCCTAAAATCGGCTCATACAGATAAGTCGGTTTTTCATCAACTTAGCTTGCACAACGTTTCCGCCATACGATTTAAGCCGTTTCAGGGCAACCACATCACTCTCAAGATAACAGGCATAATCAAACAACCCTTTATGTATGATCGCCTTCCTCCCCTCTAGAAAAGGTTATAGAGGACGGCTTTATATAAATTATTCCGTTTTAAACGAGCCAGCAATGACTTCTATATCCTTAACTAATGGATTGTTTTTTTGGCAAATAAGGGAAATATTGAAAATAGGCTGTTTTTCGTTCGCTGGTTGCGTTGATAGTAAGGATTCATATCGGCTGTTTTTGACCATGCCTGCGCCTATCACGGTATAACCAAGCCCTGCTGCAACGCAGCCTAAGACACCTTCAACACTGCTCATTGTCATCCTTTCTTCTTGTGTTTTACCCACCTGACTTTGCCAATTTAAAGCCGCTTCTCGATACCCACACCCCATCTCTCGGACGATGAGTACGGGGTTATATGGTAAATTCAATGGCTCAACTAAAATGAGATCTTCTTCAATAATGGGATAGCAGAGCAAATTGTCATATAAAACTTTACTGCCAACAAAAGCACAATCGACCTTATTGTTGTGCACTGCGGTAATGAGTTCAGCGGTGGTTGCGGTGACTATTTTGGGTTTTGTATGAGGTCTGGTTTTTTTGAGTTTTTTTAAAACATAAGGTAAATGCACTGCTGCAAAGGTTTCAGTGGTTCCGATTTTGAGTTCATGAAGACCTTTGTTTTCTAAAATGACAGTACGAGCGTGATACTCTAACTGGGTAATCTGTTTCGCATAGTCATACAGTAATGCCCCTACAGAAGTGAGCTCAAGCTTTCGGCCTGTTAGCGTAAATAGCTTTACGTCTAATTCATCTTCTAGCTTTTGGATCCGCATAGAAATATTAGAAGGTACGGTATGAAGCGCTTCAGAAGCACCTTTTATCCCGCCTTCGTCAACAATGGCGGTGAATGTTTTAAGACTAATAATTTCCATACAATTATGTTTCTTTAATATTGAAATGTATGTTCAAAATTATTCTATTTTTTAGAATATTTAAAGCTTTTATACTGCTTTTTTCTTTTCGTCGGGCCATGTCATGCAAACAAATCTTAATAGAATGAAAGTCTATATTGCTGGTATATGCAGCTTGATATTAACGGCGGGGGTTGCCCGTTTTTCCTATACCTCTTTATTACCTATTATGCAGTCTGATGCAGGATTAAATGAAATCACAGGTGGCTGGTTAGCGACGGTGAATTATGCAGGCTATTTAACAGGCGTCCTGATTGTTGCTAATTTGAGTAACCTGAATCACAAATTTACCCTCTATCGCTTGTATCTATTGATGGCGATTCTAACAACCGCCGGTATGGCATTCACAACCGATATTTATCTATGGTCAATCCTCCGCTATTTCTCTGGAATATGTACGTCAGCCGGTTTTGTTCTCGCTTCTGGATTGATTCTAAAATGGTTAGTAAGCCAAGGAAAAAGAGGTGAGCTGGGGATCCATTTTTCTGGTATTGGTTTGGGTATTTTTTTAGCAGCGTTGTTAGTTGAACTACTACTGGCTTGGTCTGTTGGGTGGCAAGATCAATGGTTATACCTTGCCTTGATGGGGATCGTATTTGCGATTCCCGCTTGGGTTTGGATGCCGGATCCAGCCAAGATCATAGTACATCACAGTGTGAAAGAAGTGGTGGATCAACCGCCGACTAAGGCTTTTGCATGGATTTTTATGATGGCCTATTTTTGCGCTGGTTATGGGTATGTGGTTAGCGCGACTTTTATTGTTGATATTGTCGAGGGCTTTTCTGTTTTGGAAGGGCGCGGACAACAAATTTTCATTTTATTGGGCTTAGCGGCAACACCTGCTGTACTGATTTCGGATTTGTTGGCTCGTCGATGGGGGTATTTAAGAACGTTACTGCTGGCTTATGTTCTTCAAATCATTGGTATTGTATTACCAGGTATCAGTGAAAATTTCTTTGTTGTTGGTATTGGTGCGATTTTATTTGGTGCTACTTTTGTTGCTTGCGTGAGTCTTGTTTTAACGATGGCGGGGCATTTTTACCCTTCTAATCCCGCTAAGTTTATGGGCAAAATGACTTTAGCTTATGGATCTGCTCAGATTATTGCCCCGACGTTAACTGGCGCACTCACCTCTTGGTTAGGAAATTATGATTTAGGGTTGTATTTGTCAGGTGGCATTATGTTATTCGGCGCCTTTTTGGTGATGACTCTGATTAAGCTAAGCCCTAAAATCTAAAATCTAAAATCTAAAATCTAAAATCTAAAATCTAAAATCTAAAATCTAGCCCAGACTAAAACACTCAGGTTATTGATGAATAGCCTGAGTATGGTTTGTTGATAAAGCACTTGCTTTAAATAGGAGGGATAAAAGCCTGAACCTCGGGCAGTGTGCCCTGATATTTTTTTATTTCCACTAAAGCAGATTGTGCTGCTGGGCCTTGCGATAAACGTGAGGTACGATAATCGTGTGTTAAAACGTTCGGATTACCATGCCTATCCTGATGATTTTTATCTTGTAAATTCGGGTCATACCAAGCGCCAGTCCATAAGAAAACCGTGCTTTGCCGTATGTCTTCCGTAACGTTTGCTCCTGCTAAACATTGCCCACGCTCATTGAACACAATCACCACATCCCCATCCTTAATACCTCGTTTGGCCGCATCATTTGGGTGAATTAAAATAGGCTCTCTATTTTGTATTTTCATACTTTTAGAGTAAGCACCTTCATCAAGTTGGCTGTGTAAACGTGTGGCAGGTTGCCCTGAAATCATGTGTAAACCAAATTGTGAGGTATCGGCTCCAAGCCATTCTCTAGGAGGAAGCCAAGTTGGCTGCCCCGGACAATCTTCATATTGGAAACCAGCAATAACATCAGAAGCCAGCTCTATTTTTCCGCTTGGCGTTGTTAATGGATATTGGTCAGGGTCTTGGCGAAAATCAGAAAGAAACACCCCTTGTAGCGCTGGGTCATCGAAGCTGATTATGTCTCCTTTAAGAAATGTACTTAAGTCGGGAAGATCCTTTTTATGCTGTTTGGCTTCCTTTTGTAATGAAGCCCACATTTCTTCTAGCCATTGGTCTGAGGTCATTTCACGGCTAAAATCTGTATTTATGTTAAGTCGCTTTTCAAGTTCAGAATAAATATCAAACTCTGTTCTTGCTTCAAACGGTGGCGGTATGATTTGTGGCATAGGAATGACGGCATTATCTTGAGTACCAGCGCCTATATCTGTGCGTTCAATGGTAGAGGCGACAGGTAAAACAATATCCGCGTGTCGAGCGGTTGCTGTCCAGCTGATTTCATTGACAATCACGGTCTGAGGTTTTTGGAAGGCTTTGCGCAGTCGATTAAGATCTTGGTGATGATGAAATGGGTTACCACCGGCCCACCAAACCATTTTTATATCGGGAAAAACTCTAGTCTGTCCGTTGTACTCATAGGGCGTATTAGGAGACAAAAGCATCTCTGAGATCATCGCAACGGGGATAAAGTCTTCCACAGGGTTTTTCCCTTGTGGAAAGGAAGGCCAGCGAAGAGGGCGATCAACCACACCAATACTGGCGTCAGCACCATAACCAATACCAAAACCGCCGCCCGGTAAACCAATTTGGCCCAACATAGAGGCTAAAAGTACCGTCATCCATAAGGGCTGCTCTCCATACTCTGCCCGCTGTAAACCAACAGCTGTACAAATAAGGGTGCGTTTAGATGCCATTTCTCGTGATAACGCTATGATTTTTTGGGCAGGAATCCCTGATTGTTCTTCAGCCCAAGCGGCATCTTTGACAATGCCGTCAATGTTGCCTAATAAGTAAGCTTTATTCTTATCAAAACCAACAGTGTAACGTTCAACAAAAGACTTATTGTATAAATCTTCTACGATCAGCGTATGGGCAATCGCCATCATTATTGCGGTATCGGATCCGGGTTTGGGAGCCAGCCATTCGGCATTTAATTCGGTTGCTGCATCATTTTTTAAAGGGCTAAAGTTGACGAATCGAACGCCAGTATCGACACAGGCTTTCATATCACCTTTCAAAGAATGTTTGGCAATACCGCCACCGGAAACCTGAGCATTACGCAGCGGGATACCGCCAAACATAACCACCAGTTCGCCTTCATCTTTAACGGTTGTCCAGCGTGTTGCTTGTTTAACGTGATCACGAAAATTACCCACAATATAAGGCATAAGCACTAAGGCTGCGTTATAACTGTAGTTTCCTTCAGAGCGAACAAATCCACCAATACTGTTTAAAAAACGCTTTAGCTGGCTTTGAGCATGATGAAAGCGGCCAGCACTAGACCAACCATAAGACCCTGCGAATAGGGCGTTATTACCATAATCTGTACGGACTCTTGTTAACTCTTTTGTAATGAGATCAAAAGCGGTCTCCCAACTGACTTCTATAAACTTTTCCGTACCTCGTTCTTTGGTTGCTCCTAATGGCCCATATTTTAAATAACTTTCTCGAACGGCAGGCCTTTGGATTCGAGATCGGCCTTGTAAAGCGCCAGGGATGTTATCGTTAATAGGTGAAGGGTTTGGGTCATCTGGATGAGAGGAAACCGTCAGTTTCTTATCGTCTAATTTGATCACACTGGCGCCCCAGTGATTTGAGGTAACATAAGAATTTGTATTCTTGCTGCTCATTATAAAACGGGCTCCGTTCAAAAAACCAAACAATGCTCAGTTCTTATCATGTGTTTATTGACTAATAAAGAAGGTGGAAAGGCTTTGATGATCGAGCTCATCAAAGCCAAATTACTTATTAATGTGAGGCAATGCGCATTCGCTTTTTCAAATAGACGCCATATTGGCTTAATGAAAAAATAAAGCTCCAATAAATAAGGCCAACGAATACATAGACCTCCATATAGTAAGGAGCCCATAAAGCACTCCCAAATGCAGCGTTAGCTGAGGCCAAGACATCAAAGAAACCAATGATAATAACAATGGCTGTCTCTTTAAAGGTAACCACGACCATATTAATGGTACTGGGCAGAGAGTGTCTAAATACTTGAGGCATAATGATGTTGGCAAGGATTTGATAGTAACTCAAACCTAATGCATCACCAGCTTCAAACTGGCCTTTGTGAATGGCCTGAAAACCTCCGCGAAATACCTCTGCTTGATAACAGGCAAAAAAGAGCGCAAAAGCAATAATGACTCGCCAAATTTTGTCTCCTACCATCCAATCAGGCAGTAAGATCGGCATCACCACAGCAGCAACGAATAACGTAGTGAGTAGTGGTAATGATCGGATCAAATCAATGAAAACCGATACCCCATAACTGATAACAGGCAGCTTCGAACGACGAGCCAATGCCAAGCCCAGCCCCATTGGCATACCTAATAAAACAACCGAAGAGAACAGAAACAGTGTTAATGCTAAACCGCCCCATTGGCCTGTTGGCACATGAGTTAAACCTAAGATGCCACCTCGCATTAAAAAGAAAAAAGTAAAAAAGCCAATCACCCAAAGAATGGACAATCGTTTTGTCGACCAAAAGGTAGGAAGACAGGAAAGAATAATGGTCGTTACTATGGCAATACAAGCTAATGTCGGACGCCAGTGTAAATCATAAGGATACAATCCAAATAAAATCAGTTTGTAACGAGCATCAATCACTGACCAACAAGCTCCAGCAGCGGCTTGGCATTGATCAACGCTTTCTTCTAGCCAAACCGCATCGAGTAAGGCCCAGTTAAAAATAGAATAGATAGCCGTTAATAAAATGGTAAAAAAGCAAAGACTGATAAAACCATCCACCTTTGAGTGAAAAGCCCTTGTACGTAAGACGTGCATGAGAACCTTATAACGTGATGACGCTTTCAGTGACCATGCTTTTTGATTCGATTGAGATAAAGTACTCATATTAATGCCCTTTTAACCTCATTCGTTCATTCAAGTAATTAACAAACTGCGCAAGAGAAAAATTAATAAGTAAAAACGCACCCATTAAAATTGCAATTAATTCAAGCGTTTGTCCGGATTGCGTAATGGATGTGGAGATCAACATAAAGAGGTCACTAAAACCAATGGCCACACCAACCGTTGTCGCTTTCATCATAAAGACCCATTGATTGCCCAAAGGTGGAATGATAGTGCGAAGCGCCATAGGGACTTTGATTTTCCACCAGACCATACGTTCATTCAGCCCTAAGGAATTTCCCGCCTCTACTAACCCTTTTGGGACTTCATTTAAGCCGCCCCTGACGATTTCACCAATATACGCCGCACCATAAAGAGAGGTGCTGATAATCATAGTAACAAGTTCGACTGGTACTGTGGTTCCCCCTACAAATCTAAGGCCTTTTAGTTCGGGAATAGACAACAAAGGCCCATCAATAAAAAAGAGAGAATACAGGACCGCTATGCCAAAAAGAGCGGCATAAAACCATTTTGACGGAAGCCGTTTTAATTCAGGAATCCGGTTTTTTAACATCCAGTACCCAGTTAAAACGATCAAAAAGGCGATGAAGAAGACAGGCGAAGCATTAACACTTGGGATCATAAAGCCTCGATTTGATAAATAGGCAATATCAAATAGATCATAAGCCTGTCGTGGACTGGGCATGTGTATTAATACGGAATACCAAAAAACCAATTGAAGAATAAGTGGAATGTTCCTAAAGGTTTGAATGAAGATGGTCGCAATCGCTTGAATGGTAATATTATGGGAATCTCTTGCTGTACCAATAAGAAACCCTAAAATAGTAGACGTAATTATCGTCAAAGTTCCTAGAAATAATGTATTAACAAATCCTGAAAATAGAGTCCATTTATAAGGGTCATTAACGTTTGTCTCCAGTAAAGAAAAGGAGTAGCCCCAGCCAGTTGACCTTTCTAAAAAGTTGAAACCACTTGAAATTCCAAGGTCAGCCAGATTAGTGCGAGCGCTTGAAAAAGCGCCCGCTATGACCAAAATGACGACCGCTAAAAACACAACTTGAATGAGTAGGTTCTTCATGTTGAGTTTTTTACTTCTTATTGCAGACATAATGTCTCGCCTCTTGGTCTATAGGATTAATCTAGGATTGGAGCATAAAGAACACCATCATGACTCCAGAGGTTGTTCAAACCTCGTTCAAGATTATAAGGTGAATTTTTACCTAGATTACGGTCGTAAATTTCAGAGAAATTACCCACCGCTTTAATCACATCTTTCGCCCATGTTTCACGTAGACCAAGACGCTCACCAATACCAGGTGACGTCCCTAATAGTCGAGCAACCGTTGGGTTAGTTGGATTTTTCGCCATTTCCTCCACGTTTGCTTGAGTCACGCCATGCTCTTCAGCAAGCAATAACGCCGCTAATGTCCAGTTAACCGTATCAACAAATTCATCATCCCCTTGACGCATTGCCGCTGCAATAGGTTCATTTGATAGCGTATCGTTCAGGATGATGTTTTCATCAGGGTTACCCATTTGATTGGATCTAAGAACCGCTAAACTAGGCCCCCAACCACCAAAAGCATCACAACGACCGGATTGATAAGCGGCCATGACTTCCGCATTTTTTTCGTATGAAACGATTTTGTGATCGATGCCCAGATCCGCCATTTTGTCGGCGATAAGGCGCTCATTTGTTGTACCAGCTTCAACACAAATAGTGCCGCCTTCTAATTCTTTCGCCTCTGTAATACCCAGTTCGGCTTTAGCCATCATCTGAGTACCACCGAAGAAATAAGGCATACTAAATTGTAAACCCAGCTCAGTATCACGGCCCATCGTCCAACCTGTCGCTTTGATGATGATGTCCACATCACCTGACTGAAGCGCAGGGAAACGCTGTGCCCAGCTCAAAGGAATGATTTTAGCTTTACTTGGGTCGCCTAAAATCGCTGTGGTCACCGCATGGCAAATATCAATGTCTAAGCCTTTCCATTCATTTTTATCGTTTACTTCCACAAAACCAAAGTAGCTACCATTATGACCACTGCATAACATGGTGCCTCGGTCTTGAATGGCTTTCACCGTAGGGCTTTGTGCAAATGACATCGAAGTGACTGAAATCGCACAGGCGGCAATGGCTGTTGTTAAAATAGGTTTAATCGTTTTTATCATAATCTAGCTCCTTTTGTTTCATATAATGAAATCTTTGTTCTATTTAGTGATATATCAGGTTTATTTTTATGTCAATAATTAATAAAAATTAATATTTAGGTTTTCTATATCTGAATAGATCGAAGTAATTTAGAGGAGTAATTAGCAAACTCTATGCCTATTTTTGAAAGGAGATGTTTCTAAGAGGTGAGAAAAGGAGCTAGAAAGTAAAAAGCCACTCGATTTGAGTGGCTTTTTTATAAATAAATAACAATATAAAACTATATATCTTTCAATGTGTTACTTAAGCTTTTTCCAGCCTGAATGACAGTATGAATAATTTTATCAATGTCTTCATCTGGTGTATTGATAGCCGGAGCTGAAATGCCGATGGAAGCAATTACTTCATTATTTGCAGAAAATACAGGAGCAGCAATACTAATCACTTCTGCTCGATACTCTCCCAAATCAATTGCGACACCTGTTTCTCTGATTTTTTCCACTTCAATATCGAGTGCTTCAATCGTCGTAATGGTTTTGTCAGTATAAGAGCCTAAATTACCAATCAGCTTTTCACGAAGCGTTTCATAATTAAAAGCCAGTAATGCTTTACCGGTTGCAACACAGTGAATAGGCGCGTTACCGCCTTTTGGCGTGTAGGTCCGAATCGCTTTTGTACTTTCTACTTTTTCGATATACAGAGTCGATAAACCGTCTAAAACGGACAAATAAACCGCTTCGCCAGTGATACTAGACAGGTATTGCATTTGGCTAATAGATAATCGTGGAAGATCTAATTTTTCCATAATCATCTGGCCAATTTTCCACGATTTCATTGTCGCAAAATAATGTTTATTTTGGTCTTGGCGAACATAACCATGAGCAATTAACGTCTGTAAGAGTCTGAATGTATTGGATTTTGTCAGTTCCAAGTTGCGTGCTAGTTCAGAGACACCTATTCCTTTTGCTTCTGTTGCAAGAGCTTCAATAATCGAAAGCCCTTTTGAAAGTGTTGAATCTACCCTTCCTGTCATGAATCCGTAACCTTAATTTTGTAAGTCTTTCATGCCTGTAACATATTGAAAATGCTAAGAAATATAAAAATTTTCAGACAATATTGTGAGTGTATCGCCACTCATGTTTTCCACTTGGCCAATACAGTATATCTCTTATCAATTAAGTATTTCAGCTAATAAATACTTTTATAGGCAGCAGTATAAAGTGATCGTATGCCGAATTAAAGGATCAGCCTAATGGAGAAACCTTTATGGTGCGAAAGATTGATTTATGCACACATATGGTTCCTATAATAAAACTAGTGTTCTGAATATTGACACAAATGATTTCCATGTTCTAAAGTGTGGCGTATCTTATACGAGGAGAAACGAAGTGAAACATGCTGATGAAGCTTTAACGAATGCGTTAATTCATTTGGGACGAGACAACCAAAGCAATGGCCGTTCGGTAAATCTGCCTATGTATCAAGCATCAACCATGCTGTTCAATACAGTAGAGGAATTTGAGCAAGCACGTGATTCACGGTATGAAAAAGGGACATTGTATTATGGTCGTTATGGTAACCCCGCGACATTTGAATTAGAGAACATGATGACTGAACTGGAGCAAGGCGCTGGCTGTGTCGCTGTGTCCTCCGGTTTAACCGCTTGCGTCATTTCACTGATGGCGTTTGCTAAAGCAGGAGCACATGTTCTGGTTGCAGACACAGTTTATGGGCCGACTCGTGCGTTCTGCGATAACGTATTAAAAGAATACGGCGTCAGTGTTACCTATTTCGATCCTATGATAGGAGCGGACTTATCTTCTCAAATTCAAGCCAATACGCAGGCTGTTTTCTTTGAAGCGCCAGGTTCGGCAACCTTTGAAGTGCCGGATATTCCTGCCATCGCTGCCGTAGCAAAAGCGGCAGGCGTTACCAGTATTCTTGATGGTACATGGTCAACCCCTCTCTTTTGTCAGCCTTTAACTTTAGGAGTGGATGTCGTTGTTCATTCCGGCTCCAAATACATTAGTGGTCACTCTGATGCCATGCTGGGCTTTATTGTTGCGGCATCGGAGCAAGATTATGCGAAAGCACGAAAAATGAGTTTGTCCTTCGGGGATAGAGCGGGTGCAAATGATGTATTTCTTGCCTTGCGAGGACTCAGGACATTGTCTGTTCGTTTGCGCCAGCATGAAGAAAGCACAATGAAATGCATTCAATGGTTAAAGGAACAACCTGAAGTGGAAGAGATTTTGCATCCTGCCCATTCAGATTGTAAAGGTCATGAGTTTTGGAAGCGAGATTTCAAAGGAGCGGCTGGGTTGTTTAGCGTGGTTTTTAAATCTGGCACAGAAGAAAAAGTACGCGCCATGATCAACCACTTAACCTTGTTTGGAATTGGTTTGAGCTGGGGGGGGTATGAGAGCCTAGCATTACCCGTTGATCCGTCTTCCTTTCGAACAGCAACAACATGGCAACCAGTAGGCCCCATTGTTCGCTTTAATATTGGCCTTGAAGATGCTGACTCATTAATCCGTGATTTAGAGGCTAGTTTCACAATTTTTAAGTAATAAATGAATAGAGGTTATGAACGTGGCTATACAAAATAAAATTGATCACATTGTTATTGGTGCTGACACTCTAGAGCAAGGAATGACAGCTTTATATGATGTTTTAGGAGTGACTTTACCTAAAGCAAGTAAGCATGATGCGATGAGCACACATAACTGTGTTGCTCCTGTGGGTAATGAAAGCTTTATGGAAATTTTGTCCATTGATCCTGATGCGCCAGAACCAGGCCGAGCAAGATGGTTTGATATGGATAACCCTTCTGTACAGGCTCGTTTTCAAGTGTCTCCAACAGCTTATCATTGGGTTGTTGGTACAACAGACCTCAATGAAGTAATAGCAAACAGCCCCATTGATTTAGGTGAAATCGTGACTTTTACTCGAGGCGATAGAAGCTGGAGATTGAATATTCCAAAAGATGGCTCTTTATCTGAAGAAGGTTTAATTCCTACCTTCATCGAATGGTCACCAGGGGCACACCCATCAACGGGTATGGCGGACCTAGGTCTGTTGCTTGAAGAAGTTGTATTAACGCACCCAGATCCTACTGACCTAAAAGCAATACTTGAGGCTTTAGGGGTTTCTCATTTAGCGACGGTTATAGAAGGAAGTGAAAAAAGTGTCGCCTTCCATATTAAAAAAACCAATGGCGAAGTCGTACACCTAACGTAATTGGGTGTGTGATAAAGAAGCAATTAACTATTGAACATAAGGCAGGGCCAACACATGAATACTCCAGCGTCAGTAGCAATGAATGCTACACCCAATACATCTCATCAAGATGTCGCTATTTCTATTACTGATATGAATAAATGGTATGGCGATTTTCATGTTTTAAGGGACGTTAATTTAGAAGTGAAAAAAGGCGAAAAAATTGTGATTTGCGGGCCATCTGGGTCCGGTAAATCAACCATGATTCGCTGTATTAATCATCTAGAAGAGCATCAAGCTGGAGACATAAATGTGCTTGGCACCCTGTTGGATGACAATTTATCTAACATTCAATCTATTCGTAAAGATGTGGGCATGTGTTTTCAGCACTTCAACTTGTTCCCGCATATGACGGTCTTAGAAAACTGCACACTGGCCCCTATGTTAGTGCGCGGCCTCTCTAAAAACGAAGCGGAAAAAAGCGCGTTGGAATACTTGGACAAGGTGTGTATTGCTAATCAGGCAGACAAATTTCCGGGGCAATTATCAGGTGGGCAACAGCAGCGAGTGGCGATTGCACGTTCCCTGTGTATGAATCCTTCTATTATGTTATTCGATGAACCTACCTCAGCACTTGATCCGGAAATGATAGCCGAAGTGTTAGATGTCATGGTGAGCTTGGCCGAAACCGGCATGACAATGTTATGCGTCACCCATGAAATGGGGTTTGCACGTAAAGTAGCAGATCGTGTGATTTTTATGGATGCCGGTCAAATCATTGAAGAAAACGAGCCACAAGCCTTTTTTGATTCGCCCCAATCAGAACGAGCCAAAAACTTTTTAAGCCAAATCCTCAATCATTAAGTGAACACTCATCGAAAAGACCATTAGACAGGTAGATTTTTTAAAAATTATACGATATTGTTTTATTATACGATATATATGTTCTACATATCAGAACAGTGAGCGTAACAGGTAGTTAAAATGATGAATGAAACTCTAGGATTGAAATCAGAAAAAGACGCTATTTCTTTATGGGACATGACGGCACCGACCGAACCTCAAGCAGCGCCCTTGCAAGAAAATGTTGTAACAGATGTGGCTATTATTGGTGGAGGCTATACTGGCTCATCAACGGCTTTACATCTTGCAGAAGCAGGCATTGACTGTTTGGTATTAGAAGCAGAAAAAATAGGTTACGGTGGTTCTGGTCGTAACTGTGGCATGGTAAATCCTGGGATTTGGTTACCACCACAAGATGTTCGCACCGTTTTAGGAGAACAGGAGGCGGATCGCTTTTTAGGTGTTATGGGGGATGCTCCTAATGTTGTATTCTCATTAATTGATCGTTTCAATATTGACTGTGAAGCGACACGCAATGGCACCATTCATGCGGCGCACTCTAGTGCGGGTTTTAAAGAGCTTTCTGACCGTGCAGATGAATGGAAACGATTAGGTCGAAATGTACGCTTACTGAGTGCAGAAGAAGCGCAAGAGAAAATCGGTACCCAAAGATTTTATGGCGGCTTACTAGACCCTCAAGCCGGTACGATTAACCCTATGGGTTACGCTCGTGGTTTAGCGCAAGCGGCTCTATCTGCGGGAGCCAAAATCCACACAGAAACACGGGCCTTGAAATTAAGCCAAATAAGCGACAAATGGCAGATCGAAACCAATCGAGGTGTGGTGACAGCAAACCGCGTTGTGATTGGCGGTAATGCTTACAATGACGACCTTTGGCCAGGCTTAAAACGAGCCTATACACCAATTCATTTTTATCAAATTGCCACAAAACCACTGGGCAGTATTGCCGATAAAATTTTACCCGAAGCCCAAAGTGTCTGGGACACAGGGATGGTCATGTTTTCTGTACGTAAAGATCAGTTTGGACGATTAATTGTCGGTAGTATGGGGAAACTGGCAGGGAAAGATGCCAGCCAAACAAAATATTGGGCGCAGAAACAAATTAGCAAAATGTTTCCATTCCTTGGGAAAGTCGAATTCGAAACCGCATGGCACGGCAAAATCGCTCTAACACCCGATCACCTTCCACGCATTCATAGTTTAGCACCTGGCTTATTTACCGCTGTTGGATTTAATGGGCGAGGCATCACAACAGGCACAGTATGTGGTCAAGCATTGGCGCAACTGCTAACAGGTGCATCAGAAAGCGAGATTATGCTGCCTGTCACAGGGTTAAGAAAAGACAATATAGCGTTTCTTCGTGAGCCTGTGTATGAAGGCTGTTTTAAGGCTTGGCGATACTACAAAAGCATTTAATCTATTATGAGAACGGGAGAATCAATATGACGCAGAAAAGCGCGCGGATCGGTGTCGATATCGGTGGGACTTTTACTGATATTGCACTGGATCTAGATGGAACCTTATATACGGGAAAAGTACTGACTAACTATTCTCAGCCAGAGCAAGCTATCTTGGATGGCATTGAGCTGGTGTGTCATCGTGCAGGAATAAAAGTAACAGAAGTAACGACCGTCATTCATGGCACAACATTGGTCACCAACTCATTGATTGAACGTCGCGGAGCACGTACGGCATTTATTACATCTGAAGGCTTTCGTGATGTTGTTGAAATGCGCACAGAGAACCGCTTTGAACAATATGATTTGAATTTAACCTTACCAACGCCTTTGGTAAAACGTACGGATCGCTACACATTGAATGAGCGTATCAGTGCCTCTGGCGAGGTGCTGACAGACATTGATCCAACCGAATTAAATGCATTGGTAAACACCATTCTTGCAGAAGGGTATGAAGCGGTTGCCGTTGGATTTATTCACTCTTACGCCAATGATGTGAATGAAGTGCAAGTTCAAAAAGCATTTGCAGAAGCCGCACCTGAATTATGCGTTTCTATTTCCAGTCATGTCTCACCACAAATGCGCGAATTTCAACGCTTTAATACCGTGATTGCAAACGCTTATGTGCGCCCACAGGTGTCGGACTATTTGGGACGTTTAGTCAAACGTTTGACTGAAATGGGCATCACCTGCCCTGTCTTTATGATGCATTCCGCTGGTGGTTTGATCAGTGTGGATACCGCCTCTGAATTCCCTGTGCGGTTGCTGGAATCTGGCCCTGCTGGAGGCGCTATTTTTGCAGCGAAATTTGCAGCAAGCTATGGTGAAGACCAAGTTTTATCTTTTGATATGGGTGGTACGACAGCAAAAATTTGTTTGATCGAAGACGGCAGACCAAAAACCGCCAATACGTTTGAAGTTGCACGTACTTATCGCTTTGCAAAAGGTTCAGGAATGCCGCTTTCCACCCCTGTGGTTGAAATGGTTGAAATCGGTGCCGGTGGTGGTTCTATTGCCCATGTCGATGATATGAAACAAATTCGGGTGGGGCCTAAATCGGCGGCTTCTGAACCGGGCCCAGCCTGCTATCAGCGCGGAGGTGAAGACCCAACCGTTACCGATGCTAACCTATTATTAGGTCGTTTAGATCCAGACCTTTTTGCCGGTGGCGAGATCCCATTGTCTGTTGATATGGCAGGGGCTGCGATGAACACTAAGGTGGCGTCTAAAGCCAACTTGGATAAAGAGCAAGCGGCTTTTGGTGTCACCGAAGTGGTTGATGAAAATATGGCCAATGCAGCACGAGTGCATACCGTAGAAAACGGTAAAGAGATTGGTAATTTCACCATGATCGCATTTGGTGGTGGTGCACCACTTCATGCTTGTCGATTGTGTGAAAAATTAGACATGGACTATTTGGTGATTCCACCAGGCGCAGGGGTAGGATCTGCCATTGGTTTCCTTAATGCTCCCTTTTCCTATGAAGCCACAAAAGGAATGTATCAACGTCTAAACAATTTTGATCCTATTCGTATTAATCAATTATTAGCTGACCTGCGCGAAGAAGCTTCGGCGTTTGTTAAACGTGGCGCTGGAAGCATTGACACCACAACCCGCGTACAAGCATTTATGCGTTATACAGGGCAAGGTGGCGAAATTGCCATAGACATTGATTACAAAGAATATGTTGCAGCGGATGTGGATGTTTTTCGTCAAGAATTCGAAGCCGGATACTATAAGTTATTTGGGCGTACCATTGATGGTTTAGGTATTGAGATCACCAACTGGTCTATTACCGTCGCTTCTAAAGTACAAGCTTCGGCTCCAATGACGTTACGTCGATCAGGGCAACAAGTTGCTGTGACGAAAACACGAGAATTTTTTGATGCAGCTTTGCGTAAAGTAGTAACGGCCAATGAAGTTCATCGAAATACCTTAAAACCTGGTGATGCCGTTGCAGGCCCTGCGGTGATTGTTGAAGATGAGACATCAACAGTGGTCACGACAGGTTATACCGTTGTAGCGCAGGATGATAAATCCATGTTGTTGGTGAATAAGAAAACCATGGAGACTCTCTAATATGAAATTAAGTAACGTTGATTATCAAATTATGTGGAACCGCTTAGTGGCGGTGGTAGAAGAGCAAGCAACGACCCTTATTCGTACGGCTTTTTCTACATCAGTGCGAGAGGCTGGGGATCTGTCAGCGGGTGTCTTTGATTGTCGAGGTCGAATGATCGCTCAAGCGGTCACAGGCACACCGGGCCATGTCAATGCCATGGCCGAGTCTGTGCCGCATTTTATCAATGAAATTGGCATGGATAATATTTGCGAAGGCGATGTATATCTTACCAACGACCCTTGGAAGGGAACTGGACATCTACATGATTTCACGATGGTATCGCCTGCTTTTTACGAAGGAAATCATGTTGGTTTTTTTGCGGCAACCGCACACGTGGTAGATATTGGTGGCCGTGGTTACGGCCCCGATGCCAACGAGGTATACGAAGAAGGTTTGCTCGTCCCGATCATGAAATTCATCCATGCCGGTGACGTCAATAAAGACTTGGTGAATATCATCCGAAATAATGTGCGAGAACAGGATCAAGTAATCGGTGATTTGTATTCATTGGCAGCATGTAATGCGGCGGGTGATGCTCGACTCATGGACATGATGAAAGAATTCAATTTGGCGGAACTTGAAACCTTATCTGATTTTATTATCGATAACAGTCGAGCGGCGACCTTATCGCGCATCAAAGACTTGCCTGATGGTACCTACCATAATGACATGACCGTCGATGGCTATGAGAGCTCTGTGGACATGAAAGTCGCGTTGACCATATCAGGCGAGACGTTATTAGCGGATTTTGCAGGTACCTCAGGGCCCAGCAAATTTGGCGTGAATGTGCCTATGGTTTATACCCGAGCGTACGCTTGTTACGGTCTAAAATGTGCTATTGCACCGGATATTCCAAATAACACGGGATCGCTAAAACCTTTTGATGTAACCGCGCCTGAAGGGTGTATTTTAAATGCGCCACACCCTGCACCGGTATCAGTTCGTCACGTATTAGGGCACTTTGTTCCTGACGTGGTACTCGGAGCCTTGCATAAATGCATTCCCGGCGTCTCTCCAGCAGAAGGGGCCAGTGCCCTATGGAATATCTTGCTTAGCGCGCGACCATTAGACCCTTCTTCTGGTTTACCGCCATCTGAAATTATGATGTTTAACTCAGGTGGTATGGGAGCTCGTGCGACATTGGATGGCTTAAGCGCAACCGCGTTCCCATCTGGGGTGAGCACCATGTCGGCAGAAGCGACAGAGCATGTTGGGCCGATCACCATTTGGCAGAAAGACTTATTAGTGGGTTCTGGTGGCAGCGGTGAGTTCCGCGGTGGTCTAGGACAAACTATTGTGATCAGTGCTAACGAAGGTTATGAATTGTATTTCAACGCCATGTTTGACCGAATTAAATTTCCTGCCCGTGGACGAGAGGGAGGTAAAAACGGTGGCGCTGGTAGTTTAGTACTCGATGATGGCACGGTATTAAATGGTAAAGGTCGCCAACATATTCCAGCCGGAAGAAAGTTAATTTTAGAGCTACCAGGTGGAGGCGGTTATGGTGACCCGAAAAAACGATCGCCTGAACTTGTGCGTGCGGATTTAGAAGCAGGGTATATAACGCTTGAACAAGCCGTCAATGACTACGGCCTCACGAATTAATCTGAGTCCGTTATAAAATTAGTATTAAATAAGATAGAGACATAATGATGACAAACAAGACAAAAATTGCATTAGTAACTGGTGGCGCACAAGGTATTGGCTTAGCTTGTGCGGAAGCATTAGCACAAGACGGTTATAAAATAATTTTGGCCGATATCCAAGAAAGCGCTGTTAATGCAGCCGCTCAAAAATTAGGGAATGACACTGTCGCTTATGTTTGTGATATGGGGGATTCTGCGCAGATATTAGCCATGTTTGATAGCATTGAGGCGGAACATGGCCCTGTACACTGCTTAGTGAACAATGCGGGTATTGCGAATCCCGGCGACTTCCTTGAGCTATCAGAAGAGCAATTCCGAAAAGTGATTGATGTTAACTTAACAGGCACATTCATTGCGCTGCAACGTGCTGCAAAAACCATGGTCGAGAAGCAAATTCACGGCTCGATTGTGAACATGACATCAGTCAACGCGCAAGTAGCCATTCCAAGCATTGCGGCTTACTGTGCGTCTAAAGGTGGCGCGATGCAGCTAACGAAAGTGGCGGCTTTGGCCTTAGCTAAAAATGGTATTCGCGTTAACGCGGTAGGTCCAGGTTCTATTGATACTGAAATGATGGCAGGCGTTAACGCAAATCCTGAAGCAATGGCTCGCGTGCTCAGCCGAACACCGTTAGGCCGTGTGGGTACGCCTCGTGAAGTGGGAGATACTGTGGCTTTTCTAGCCAGTGACAAGGCAAGTTATATCACAGGTGAAACGATTTACATTGACGGCGGTCGTTTAGGTTTGAATTATACCTGTTAACACAGTGATTTAATGTCAAAGGCGCTTAATTCCTTTACTTTTAAAGATCAAACAACAGCCAGTATATGCTGAGGTCAAACGTTCTTTAGCATAAAGACAGCTCTCTGTTTTCATGGCTTCATAAACGCTGGCTGTTGTTATATTAAGTTATGTGTCGAAGATCTCGTATAGGATGTGAGAGACATGGTGTCTTTTGAATTGAGATTTTAAGGCAATAAATAGTGCTATTACACTACTCAAGGAAATGTGTTTTATGTACAAGAAGACTAACTAAAGCAACCGAGTAACGTGTAGACAAAAATGTGGGGGGTCTATTTCTCCATGGTAGTGAGCGCTTGCTTTAAATATGAGGCAACATCACCTTGAGAACGAGTTTTGGTAGAGCACTCTTTGATGGCGATCACGTAATCTGTCGCAAACTTTCTGTCCGCATGACGCTCATCCAAATACTCAATAAATCGCGTCTGTTGGCGATTAAACAGCTTTTTCATTAACTTAGCTTGCGCAACGTTCCCGCCATACAATTTGAGCAGTTTCGGGTCAATCACGTCATTCTCAAGATAATGGACATAACCCAAAAGACCTTTATGTATGATTTCCTTATCTTCTGGCGAGTACGCAGACTCTGAACTTTCGAGCTTGCTATTAACGAAGTCAACCAACGCCAAGCAGGAGTGAATTTCATTGATGGAGGTTTTAGCCGTAGCGTTCATCATGGAAAAGAAAAAAATGACAAACAAAGCAATGTGTTTATAAGTGTTCAAGCCGCCTTCCTTTTTATTATTTATCGCTTAGACCAAAAGCGTCTAAATGCACAACTGACACAGAGTATATTAGCATCACTTTTTTAGTGTGCCATGTTGTGAATTATTCTTAATAAAATATCATACAAAGTACATAGAGCGCACACAATGAATCTCGCAAGCCAATGGTGCAAAAGATATGAAGCAGGAACACAACGCATTAATTGATCAAAAAACACGTTGCGCTTGGGCAGATTCCGCGCCGGATTTTCCCCGTTATCACGATGAAGAATGGGGTTTTCCTGTTACGGATGATCGACGTTTGTTTGAAAAGCTCTGCTTAGAAACATTTCAATCTGGTTTAAGCTGGCGCACTATCTTGAATAAACGCGAAAGCTTCCGTGAGGCGTTTCAGCATTTTGATTTCCACAAAGTCGCCACCTTTGATGAGCAAAAAGTAGCAGAACTCTTAGCCAATAAAGACATAGTACGCAACAAACGTAAAATCCTCGCGGTTATTAACAACGCAAAATGCGCACAAGAAATGGTGAAATCAGAAGGGTCGCTGGCTGCTTTTTTCTGGCGTTATGAGCCTGATGAAGACTCGTTACCGCCACCAGAGACGCAAACTACCTGTAGGGAATCTATTGCCTTATCTAAAGCGTTGAAAAAGCTGGGTTGGACTTTCGTTGGCCCAACAACACTTTACGCTTTTATGCAGTCTATGGGGTTGGTAAATGACCACGCTGAGCACTGCTTTATGAGAAGTAAAATTGATCAGATGAGGAAAAAACTTCAAAGACCTTAGGTACATCAATATCGTTCGAGCACAAATTGAAAACAGAATGCATTGCAATCAGAGAAAGGCGCCATGATTCATGGCTGTTTTCACTACGGCGACCCAACCAACACGCAAAGCGGCTTTTTAAAAAGAGACAGTGTTTTGGATTGACTGAACCGGCCGTTCTTGGCTTTTGGGGGGAAGCAAATTAATTTGATAACGCCAAAATCGCACTGGCTCTTAACAACAATAAAGATGATGCATTCTCTTCTGTTTCAACAAGTTCATTCGCTTGTTGTAATTCGTTCAGTAATGTTTGTGTGAAGAGATCAATCTTTTCTGGTGTAGGTGAAACAAGTAACCAGCGATATAAACGACAAAATAAAATATGCGTTGTATCTCTCATTAAGTCGTGACGGATTTTCTCTCGAATAAGATAGTTGTATCGATAACAGACATTCCAGTAAGTATTAACAGAAAAGTCTTCGACAAGCATTTTGCTCATATGTAATAACGTTGCCAGTTCAATGCGGTCATCTGCATCTATCGAGGTAGGTGATAGGTTCGCCATCATGGTCAGTGTTTCCACTAAAATGTTTTGATCGTCTTCGAAACTCACTCGATCTATCGGAATGATAAGTGTTCCTATACCTGATTTTGTTTCTACAAAACGCTCTAAAGCCAACCTGTGTAAAACTTGACGAATAGGAGTACGACTGACTTCAAATTCCTTAGCCAATTTTTCTTCGTATATTGCTTGCCCATCAGCATATTCACCAACACAAATACGCTTCCTTATCTCATTGCAAATGTATTCTAGTCTATGAATATTGTTCGCTTTAGTCATATTTTACCTTTGTGTCATTAAATCTAGAATCGTTTGATTCTATGCTTGTCCATATAAATGCTAAAAATAACGTAAACGTTACAATATAGGCAATGCATGATTTTTCATTATAGAGAAGGTTGCGAATGTCATGTAAATGGCATATAAAAGTGATAACAATATACCTGTATACAAGTATATAGGCTATATCACTTAAATGTACTCTTTTGGAAAAGCTATGTTGCGTCTGTCTGAAAAGCGAACGAGAACCCTGCTATATCAAGGGTTGTTAATTGCATTTATTCTCGCGTTTTTTTATATCGCTTGTGTAAATGTTAATAATAACCTTGCAGCCGCAGGGATTCATATTGATTATGGTTTTTTATTCAGTGAATCTGGCTTTGATGTCAATGAAAGTCTCATTGAGTACAGCTCTGAAAGTAGCTATATAAATGCATTATTGGTTGGTTTCTTAAATACCATATTACTTTCTTTTGTTTGCATTGTTGGCGCTACATTACTAGGCGTTATGTTTGGTGTGCTGAGAGCGAGTCAAAATTGGTTAGGCAGTTCAATTTCGTTTCTCTATATTGAATTAATGCGCAATCTTCCTAAACTCTTAATATTACTCACTTTATACATTCTCATTATTAACAGTTTACCCCATGTTAGAGAGGCTTATCCGTTTCTTGGCGTTTTTCATATCTCAAATCGAGCGCTGTATTTCCCTACTTTAATTTGGCAAGAACACACGAGCACAGTGCTTTATTCATGTTTGGCTTCCCTTGTTATTGTGTTGATTTATCGCCGATACGTTCGCTATTTTAAAGATGAAACAGGACGAGATTTACCGTTTTTATGGCCGTCATTGTTATTTCTTGGCTTTGTTTTTGTCCTCGTCTCGACTCTGCTAGGTGTACATTATTCTTTTGATATACCAGCTCTTAAAGGTTTTAACTTCGCTGGCGGAGGGCAAATTTCTGTTCAGTTCTTTGTTTTAGCCTTTACTTTAAGTGTTTATCACGGTGGGCAAGTGGCGGAGTTGGTTCGTGGTGGTATTCAATCTATATCCAAAGGGCAAGAAGAAGCCGCTCGTGCCATTGGCTTATCTTATTTACAAACTATGCGCTTAGTTGTGTTACCACAAGCGCTAAGAGTCATTATCCCGCCGATCGGCAATCAATATTTAAATATCACAAAAAATACATCAATTGGCTTGGCTGTTGGTTTTTCTGATTTAGTGTCTGTGATGAATACATCCATAAATCAAACCTTTCGTCCGATTGAGATGATGTCTGTTACCACACTTATTTATCTCGCTATCTGTCTTGTTGTTTCTGTCTTAATCAATGCTTACAACAATCACACTCGTTTGGAGAAAGCATGAAGACGTCAGAAAATAGCACCAACAGCACACAAACATCACAGCCGGCTGGTGCAATGCAAAAGTGGGCAACGCAATCTAAAAAGGCACAACGTTGGATACATTCTCGTCTGTTCCGTACGCCGGTTGATATTCTGATCACTTGTATTATTTCCGTATTGTTACTTCAGTTTTTACCAAAGGTTTTAGCTTGGTTAACGTGGAACTCTGTAGCGTTTTGGGGAGACCCTCAATTATGTTCAGAAGAAGGGGCTTGCTGGCCTTTTTTACGAGAAAAAGTACGTTTGATTCTATTTGGTACTTATCCATTCAATGAACAATGGCGTCCGGCATTGGCCTGTTTGATCTTAGTGAGTCTGGTTGGCTTGAGTTTTACTAATTTGTTACGTCTACGATCAAGAGTCATTGTTTGGACGCTAGGTAGCATAGCTTTCTTTGTTCTAATGAGTGGCGGAAATTTAGGCTTAATAGAAGTGGATTCTATCCAATGGAATGGCTTGCCTGTTCTTTTGATGTTGTCGATCTTTAGTGTTATTGGTGCCTTCCCTATCGGCATTTTATTAGCACTTGGCCGTTTTCAAAAAGAAGATCCTGTACTGAGATCTATAACCGTCGGTTACATCGAGATTGTGCGTGGTGTGCCAATGGTGATGGTTCTGTTTATGGGTCTCTTCATTCTGCCATTAATGTTACCCGAAGGCGTAAATCTGAATTCGCTTTACACCACATTAATTGTGCTTGTCTTTTTCCATGCTGCGTACTTTGCAGAAGAAATTCGAGGCGGCTTACAGGCCTTGCCAAAAGGTCAATACGAAGCCGCACAATCTCAAGGACTCACATACTGGCAGAGCATGCGATTTATTATTCTTCCTCAAGCGTTAAAGCGCTCTATGCCGGGTAATATGAATACCCTATTGGGCGCTTATAAAGATACGTCCTTGGTGGTTATTTTAGGAATACACGACATTATGGCGACAGCCAAAATGGCTTACAGTGAGCCGCAATGGCAGCAGTATGGTGTTGAGGCTTATCTGTTGGTCGCGCTTTGGTATTTTTGTACCTGCCTATGCCTTTCAACCTACAGTCGCAAATTAGAAGCAACAGAGTTCAAAGCAGCAAAATAGAAATTTACTTAACTGACGTATTAAATCAACTGGGAGTGTTCTAAATGAAAAGTGCAGCAAAACTATTTGCGGTTGCAACCGCATTCACGATGACAGCAGTTCAAGTTCAAGCGGGCGCTGTTATGGATGAAATTAAAGCCAATGACGAAGTCATTTGTTTAGTAAACCCAAACTCTCCAGGTTTTTCTGTACCTGATAGTAAAGGTGTGTTTCAAGGGTTTAATACCGAGTTTTGTCGAATGACTGCAGCCGCTATTTTGGGCGATGCAGACAAAGCCAGCATTCGTGGTATAGGTTTTTCTGACAGTATGAAAACCATCGTTGCGCAAAAAGCACATATGGCTTCTCGTAGTATCACACGCACAGGTACACGTGATGCGAACCCTGGTATGAGCTTTGTTGTAACAACTTTTTATGATGGTCAGGGCTTCATGGTGCCTAAAAAACTTGGCGTTAGAAACGCAAGTGAGCTAGGCGGTGCAACAGTCTGCGCGGAAGAGGGTTCAACAACACTATTGAATATAGCAGACTGGTTTAGCGATCATGGTATGGAATACAAAGTTGAAAACATCAATGATAAAAGCGCTCGTATGCAAGCTTTCTTCTCTGGCAAATGTGATGTACTAGCGAGTGATTTAACAGCGCTGGCTTCAGATCGCCAGTTAGCACAAACACCAAACGATTATGCTTTGTTGCCTAACATTATTTCTAATGAACCACTGACCTTGGTTGCTCGTCCTGATAATGTATTTGAGACAGCTATTTTTTGGTCATTCCAAGTCATGTTAAACGCGGAACGCTTGGGTGTGACTTCAAAAAATATCGATCAAGTAATAGCGGATCTAGATAACCAACCTAAAGCTGTACAACGCTTATTTGGTAAAGACTCGGCTGCAGGTGAAATGGCGACCTCTCTAGGTTTAGTAGATGATTGGAGTTATCAAATCATCAAACAAGTGGGTAACTATGAAGAAGTTTACGAAAAACATTTAGGTTCACAAACGGCATTGGATATTACTCGTGATGGTACGTTTAATGCGTTAGTAAGCGAAGGTGGATTGCTATATCCTCATCCAATTCGTTAATAGAAATTCGCTATAAATAAAACTGCGTGATACGTTTTTTCAGTATCACGCAGTTTTATTATAACGCATGAATTAGGTTTAAAAACGAGAGGCACATGGCATTTTTCTCATACGAAATAGACATTGAACGACCGACTCGTTGGACACTAGTTGATATGCCCAACAAGAAAAAAGGTCGCCTTGCTCTTATGGGATTTCCCGGCTTATTAATTGGTGGTGATAGCCATAGTTACATTGACCCTAGCTGGCTCAATCGGACTTTTAGAAAGTTGTATGAAAGCAATTGCCGTATGTTCTATACCTTCGCACATCCAGATGACTTACCTGAAAATGCTTATGAACAAGCTCAGCAAGCAGCGATTGCGGCTGGTATTCATTTTCACTGCTTGCCTATCAATGACTTTGATATACCAAGTCCTTCGATCTCGCGCGAATGGCAAGCGAGTTTGCCTGAATTATTGTCCGCTTTAGCACAAGAGAATTTAATTGCATTGAGTTGCTTATCGGGAATTGGTCGCACAGGAATGATGGCAGCGGATTTATTAACTCACATGGGAATGAATTCTAAAGAAGCCATTCACTGGGTTCGCCAAGCAAAACCAGAAGCTATTGAATCGAGAGAACAAGAACACTGGGTTGGGGCGAGCGCGACTTTAAAGCAGGTTTAAAAGACCGATGTTAAGAGAAACTGTTATGGCAAAGCACAAGAGAGCAACTATTCCAGCGGTTGAATTGATGGACATGAACAAGTGGTATGGGGAATACCATGCTTTAAAAAATATCAATTTAACGGTAACACCCGGCGAACGAGTGGTTATTTGCGGCCCTTCTGGGTCAGGTAAATCGACACTTATTCGTTGTATAAACCGCTTGGAAGAACATCAAGGTGGACAAATTATCGTTGATGGGATTGAGCTTAATGACAATCTAAAACACATTAATCAAGTACGCCAAGAAGTTGGCATGGTCTTCCAGCACTTTAACTTATATCCACACCTAACTGTACTTGAAAACTGCACATTGGCACCCATGTGTGTACGTAAGCAGTCTAAAGATGTAGCAACAGCCAATGCAATGAAATTTCTTGAGCGTGTAAAGATTAGCGAACAAGCCGGTAAATACCCATCGCAATTATCTGGTGGACAACAACAACGCGTTGCTATTGCCCGCACCTTAGCAATGGGGCCGAAAACTATCTTGTTTGATGAGCCTACCTCCGCATTAGATCCAGAAATGATTAAGGAAGTATTGGACGTTATGGTTTCTCTCGTTGATGAAAGTATCACCATGATTTGTGTCACACATGAAATGGGCTTCGCTAAACGTGTTGCTGATAGAGTCATATTCATGGATGCTGGTGAAATTATTGAAGAAGGCTCACCAGATACGTTTTTCAACAGCCCTAAATCCCTTAGAACACAGCAATTCTTAAATCAAATACTCGGCCACTAAATTATTATATGTTATCCATTTTATTTATTTGCAGCGGCAATACTTGCCGCTCGCCAATGGCACAAGCAATTGCACAATCTTGGTCGAATAAAGCCTTTAAAACGAATCAAATTACAGTCTCATCGGCAGGCACTCATGCAACGCCAAACAGCCCCATTTCACCAGAAGCGTTGGTTGCCTTAGCAAGGCACAACATTCCTTATGAGGGAAAAAGCCAGCTTTTATCTGCAGAACTGCTACAAGAACAAGACATTATTTTTGTTATGACAAAAGAACATCTGCGCCATACTCAGGAACTGATCGTACAAAACAAAATAGCCAAAAATCACACTCTTTTAACACTGCATCCCGAGCAGGACATTCAAGATCCATTAGGAAAAGGTCAACAACCCTATGACAAAATCGCCAACGAATTTATGTCATTGATACCATCACAGCTCCAACCCCACCTGACGTTACTGACGGAAAGTGCTTAGATAGTGATTTGATTAACGAGAATATATTGGTGCTCTCATGATCATAGTATGATTTCTCTTCGAAAATCTTTAACTTCCACTCCTAGAAACATACCTAATAATGCTGCGTCATTTTCAAGTTGGTCTTCATTGTTATGATTTAGGATGTTAATTCTTCGTCCGTGCTCTGTTAATAAATTCAATTCAAAACAAGCATAACTTAGTGCATTTTTGCGTTTAATCATTTTGTTGTTTATTTGAAGTGAAACAATATGTTTGAGCTTAACATTTCTATCTTTTCGGTTATCGAAGATCCCTGATTTTTTATTAAAAGTAGCACGATTTAAAAACGGCTGAATTAATGAAATTCCGAAAACACCAATAGCGATTCCGAAGCTGCCAACAAATATGGAGAGATCATACTGAGTAGAAACTACTAATAAATAGGTGGCGAGACTTGCTAAGAAACCTCCAACAATAATATAGATCACACAAAACATCATAGCGCCTATTGTTGGTCTTAAGTATGCCACTCTCTCTGTAATAACTAACGTGTGAGATAAGAACTTAGGGCCATCTTTCAGTAACGCATGCGTTAAATTGACAACGCAAGAATCAGTGTCGTTATTATTGCTCTCTATCATTTATTGACCTTCTCTAAAATAAAAAAAACCCACCGTAGTGGGTTTTTAATCATATACGATTATTCAAAAAGTGTGATGAAAATATCATTCTTTATCGTATGTTTTGATCTCACCTGATTTTACGCGAGCAACAAAAGAAGCCAATTCTTTCTTAACAATCGGCATTAGGAAGTACAAGCCAATAATGTTAAAGATAGACATTGCGAAGATCGCAGCATCAGAGAAGTCGATTACCGCACCAAACTGAATAGTTGCACCAACAACAACGAAGAAGCAGAACATCAGTTTGAACACCAATTCGACTTTCTTGCCTTCACCGAATAGGTAAGTCCATGCTTTCAATCCATAGTAAGACCAAGAGATCATAGTAGAGAAAGCAAACAAAACAACCGCTAGAGCCAATAGGTATTTGAACACGCCAGCTGTTTCAGTGAATGAAGCGGCGGTTAGAGTCACACCTGTTAAACCACTGCCATCAAATGGACCAACGTTTAAGCCAGCAATAGTGATAACCAATGCTGTCATAGTACAAATAACAACCGTATCAACGAATGGTTCTAATAGAGAAACGAGACCTTCAGTAACAGGCTCTTTTGTTTTAACAGCAGAGTGAGCAATCGCAGCTGAACCAACACCAGCTTCATTCGAGAATGTTGCTCGTTTCAAACCTTGAATCAATGCACCAACGAAACCACCAGCAACACCAGCACCTGTGAATGCACCGGCAAAGATTGCACTGAATGCTGCACCAACTTGAGTGATGTTAGCTAGAATAACGATGATCGCCATACCAACATATAAGCCAGCCATCCAAGGAACAACTTTCTCTGTTACAGACGCAATAGAAGGCATACCACCAACAATTACTGAGAAAACCAATGCCGCTAATACGATGCCAGTAATGATTCCGAATTCGCTTGGAACGTCAAATGCGTAAGTAAGCATTGCGTGCGCTTGGTTAGCTTGGAACATGTTACCGCCACCTAACGAGCCTAGGATACACATTAGAGCGAAACCAATTGCCAATACTTTACCCAAACCACCTAGACCTTTTTCAGCAAGACCTTGGCTTAAGTAATACATTGGACCACCAGAAATAACGCCTGATGGTAAAACCGTACGGTATTTAACACCTAACGTACACTCACAGAATTTAGACGCCATGCCTAGAAGACCACACACGATCATCCAGAAAGTCGCACCTGGTCCACCAATTGCCAATGCTGCACCAACACCTGCAATGTTACCAAGACCTACTGTGCCAGAAAGTGCTGTTGTTAAAGCTTGGAAGTGAGAAACTTCACCGTCTTCTTTTGAGTTAGGGTCTGTGTACTTACCTTTTACGATATCAATCGCCATGCCAGCGCGTTTAAACTGAACAAAGCCAAAATAAACTGTGAAGATGAAAGCAGCTAACAACAACCAACCAACAATGATTGGGAAGCTTGCTTCACCAACAGGTACACTTTTAAAGATTAACCCAACAAACCAACCGGTATAATCGTTAAAAAAGCCATCAACACTCTCACTAAAGTTACTAATTGTTTGCTTAAAAGAGCCCGCCTCTTCAGCAAAAGCACTTGTACTTAGAGCCATAAATAGGCTCATAAAGACTGCTTTTATTTTATGCATATTTTTTTCCTTGTATGAAATTTCGAAAAGTTTCAGTGCGCATCTGATATATAAACATTTTACAGAGCACTTAATTAATACGCCCATGAAAGAATCATGCCACATATCACTTTTATATTAATTTGCCTCTGCCATTTCTCTTAAATCGAACAATTAAAGAAAAATGACCTTCTAAAACGGCGTTTTCTAGATGTGATTCAACAAAAATCAGTAATAACTGCCTGTTTTTTATACGCTTTTCTTCCTGTGCGTTCACTCTTAAACCACAACACAGCTTTTATCATACGCCATACGCACCGATTTTGTGCAAAAAAATTGAGTTCGCCTCGAAAGATTTTTATTCTTAACGTTTTTTTAACTAATGATAAGCACTGTACGGGAGAGGTTTGAGAGAGTTAATAAGCATGGTCAAACCTCCCAGTATTATCACGCCATTCCCGTGCCAACCGTTGCGCGTACGGGAATACCTTTGGTCTCAAAGCCTTCTAGGCAATAGACGTTAATACCGAAGAAATCAGGAGAGACGCGCTTTCTATGGAAAGGATAAATGCCACAAGTTTTGCAAAAGAAGTGTCGCGCTGTGTGGGTGTGGGTGTGAAATTGATATTCGGTGAGGCTATCTTCGGTTGTAATGAGCTCAAATTTGGTTTCGTGCACTTTTACCATCAAGGCATTTTTCCTGATGCAGATAGAACAGTCGTGAGTTCGGGAGCATCTGTGATGATTTTGAACTGCACACTGCCACAATGACAACGTCCAAAATATTCCTTCTCTTGCATACGATGACTCCTTTAAAAGGTTAATCACTCAACAAAGCGGCCACGCTACCACAAACCGTCATAATGAGAAGAAACCATTTTAGGTGGTTCGGGTTAGCCTTAATCGCCATTTTCACTGCAAGAAATGAACCTAACATGGTACCAGAGGCAAGGATCAAACCTGGAACCCACAAAATTTGATCATTCCAGATAAAAACACTCAATGCCAATGCAGTGAAACCCAGCGTACAAACCATTTTCAGTGCATTGGTTCGTACTAAGTCATAACGCAGGGTTCCAGCCAAAGCAGCAATTAAAATAAAGCCAACACCCGCTTGCACAAAACCACCGTAAACACCGGCAATAAACAAAGCAACCCACGCACTCGGCTTTTCTCTTATTTTAAACGGAATTGTGCCTTCAGGCGGTGCAATCATGGTGGGGCGAACAATCATAATAAGCGTCATGCTTATCATGGCGCTGAGTAGCAAAGGTTTTAGCCATGCCTCTGGCGCATAGCTGGCCGCAAAAGCGCCAGCCACCCCACCCAGCAACGAAGGAACCATCACTGGTAAAATATCGTCAGCATCTAACTTTTTAGCTTTTCGAAAACCGAATGTGGCAGAGACATTTTGTAGAAAGACACCAACGCGGTTGGTGGCATTGGCAATATCCGCAGGCATTCCCATCACCATTAAAGCAGGCAAGGTCAAATTAGAACCTCCACCCGCTAACGTATTAATAATACCGGCAACAAATCCTGTACCGATCAACAAAACCACAGTAAATAAGCTGTAGTCCATCTAGTAACCCCTAATTCTGGCTCATAAAAATGGACGCATAATATAGGTAAAGCCACTACCTGACAAAAGAATCATTATGCTCAATGCTAACAACCTGATTGTCACGACAATTGTTATTGCCATTATCATGATTATGATCTTTATGGTCATTGGCTCTATTCTATCAAGACTCGTCATTCGCCCAATTGAAGAGGCTGGGAGGATACTGCCCCTTCTGCTAAAGCGACTCCCCTCTCTTAATTATTCGGTGACTCAATTTTCATTTCATTCGCTTAAATACACCTAGACGCAAGTAATCTATTGAATCTATAAAGGATGTGTCAGAGCTCTGTAATTTACTGATAAATTGCCCAAAATGTACTTGAAATGAATCTCAAGCAAGGCCATCTTGTGCACTTCACTAAATGTCTGAATATGGAATTACGCCATGCCTACTAACATTGTCGCTGTTTACGGAACTCTTCGTGAGGGTTTAACGAACCACAAATTAATTGCTGGATGCAAACGTATCGGGCTAGGTTGGCTAACGGGCTTTCGTATGTACAATTTAGGCGAATACCCTGGCGTTATTCCAACTCACGATGAAAGCGGCCGTATTCGAGTGGAATGGTACAACGTATCAGGTGACATTTTAGAAGAGCTTGACGACCTTGAAGAGTTTGACCCAGATGCAGTACAAACCTCGCTCTATCTTCGCAAGCGCGTCTTTTCTCCTTATGGGCAAGGTTGGATATACGTTTACAACCAACCTTTAAGCAGCGCACCTTACATGGAAGCTGGCGACTGGGAACGTTTCACTCGAGAAGATAACGAATCCAAGTCAGTCAACAACACTTACAAACAGGAAGGAATGCATCATTACGGACAAGCTATACCGGCTTAGAGATAAGCAGGTCACTTTTACTATCTGCGTCCAGACATAATAAAACACATGGAGCTTCTTCGAATATAAAGTAACTCCATGTTGATTTAGACAAAAAAATGACTCTGTCGGGCTAAAAATCCCCTGGGGCGCACTGCAAACATGTTAAGCCTAAATCGCGCCAACCTGCCACAACAGCATCTCGGTCATCCAATACTAGCCAAGGGGCAAATCCATCTTCATGAATTTTCTGCAGCAGTGCTTTTTTAACGTCTTGATCGGGCACTTCATCCGCACCATTAGGGCGTAAATACACGCCATCAAAAGGCACACTATTTTTCTGCATCCACTCGACAGAATGCTGCTTGTGAGACTCTGGCCGACCACTACAAATTAAAATAGACTGACCTTGCGCTTTTAGGATATTCACCAAACGTAAAACATTTTCAATTACTGGTGTGTCTTTCATATATTCAAAGAAAGGGTCCCAATGCTTCTCTGCACCCAGTACCCAATGGGCAACTCGTATATGATCGAATTCTGCAAGCGTGCCATCTAAATCAACAATAACTGCACTTTTAGTCATTTGAACTTTCCTTAATAGGGGTGATTTCCCAACCGTTATTGTCTTGGTTGGGGATGAAAGATATAGGGGAAATATTGCCAATTCTTGGACAATAAGGCGTTCCGTTAATAACATTGTTAAGCACCCGGTAAACACCAGAGTGAGCAATAATAAGCGGGTATGGATATTGACTTAATATATCGTTTAACGCGTTAATGATACGTGCCTCCAAGTTGCTCCAAGGTTCGCCATTCGGTGGCGTCTCTTCATAACCAACTTGTTGCGCTATTGGGCAACCTTCCAAATCGCCCCAATTTCTTTCTTTAAGCTGCTCATAAGGCGTTATTACTTGTTCAGGGGTGGCATAAAAAGCCGTTTGCTGTGTTCTCTGCAAAGTACTGGTGGCGACAATACTCCACTTTTCTCGATGTAAGACATTATTTAAAACATCACTTAAAATCGGCGCAGCATTTTTTGCTTGCTCAATACCTTGCTCACTCAGAGGGCTATCAGTGAAACCACCAATAAGTTGAGCTGCATTGAATGTACTCTGCGCATGTCGAGCGAATACGAAAGGTTTACGGATTAATTTCATACGTTTTCTCAATATAAGTTTGTGACGTAATACTTGAACCGAGAGCTTCTTGCCACTCTTGTAGGTCTTTCATGCCATGAAAAAGAGGAACGCACGTATCACAGCCTAAATGACTAATAAGACGTTTTAAGTCTTGTTTACGCGGATGCACATTCCAACGCACAAAATGCGCCTTATCTTCGCTGATTGCTTGTCGAGCATGATCAGGAAGGTGACCGGTATAAACGGGCAAATAGGTTTCTGGCTGAAATAATAAATCTGCAGCTACACCACTAACACCATCAGGATCACCGCATAAGATAACCTTCGCATTGGGGTCAAACTGTCTGCCTTTAAGGCACTCTAATACAGGTCTAGCATCAGCACATATTCCTTCCATTGATGACGCCAAGGCTGTTTCTGCTGACAAACAATCCTCACCCAAGGTCCAATCATGAAAGTCTAAAGACGTTAACCAACAAGCTATTTCTAGCGCTCGCCCAGTTTGAGGAACTGGCATGACTAAGGATTTTTCTTCTTTCAAAAAACTCAGTAATGATTGCTTACCTTTCTCTAAGCTGTTGTCATATAAGCCATAAGACGCATCAAGCAAAGCGATTTTTGCTTTAGGTGGCATTGTGAAAGGGTATAAGGTTGACTCCAAGCTAAAGTCTCCACTGTAGTAAACACCTTCTCCAATATTTAAATGTAACCACACACCACCAAAAGAATGCCCTGCAGATCCAGTGGTCACTTCAATACCTTCAATTAAAGTCATGCCACCAACGGGTAACGTTTGAAGATTAAGATGTGTTGGTAACAATTTTTGTACGTCTTGAGTGGCATAAACGGGTACGTTGCCATCAACATCAAGCAAACCTCCCATGTGATCTTGATGATCATGAGATATTAAAATTGCGTCTAGGTTTTTCGGCTGAGTCCAGCCTTTGTCTTCACCCACTTCTAATGCGCCACCCGCATCTAATAAAAAACGTATTTCGCGTGATTCATGGGAAGCTTGATAAGTGACTAAAACTGCAGCCGCTGTTTTGCGACCTGCTCCACTGAGAATATCAATGCTAACCTTCATGATTCACTCTCAAGCGACCAAGCTTGCTCAAGGCGAATATGATGTAAACTATTGATTGTCATAGGCACATCACTATAAGTAAGCAGTTTCTGTCCATCTTCCAGTGTTAACTCGATATCATATCTCTCTCCACGAAAGATGCAGTTATCTACTGTCACAACAATGGAGAAAGCATCAGCAGGTACAAAGCGAATATCTTGAGGACGAACAAGCACTGAACTAAAAACCTGTTCAGAAGAATATCTTTTGATCAGATCATGTAGGTCTGTGCTATTAACATATTGCTGTGGGGCAATTTCACTCACCTTCAATACAGAGCCGCGACCTATAAAATTTGCTAACCAAGTATTTTTCGGCGTGGCATAAAGCGCCTGAGGCGTACCCCATTGCACTAATTCACCCTTGTTCAATACGGCAATGCGATCGGCAAGTGACATGGCCTCGGACTGGTCATGGGTCACATACACGATTGTCGCACCTGTACGATGATGGAAAGCACGGAAAGTTTCTTCCATTTTTGCGCGTAAATGCCGGTCTAGATTCGCAAGTGGCTCATCAAACAACACCACATCAGGTTCTGTAACCAGACTACGGGCAAGCGCTACACGTTGTCGTTGTCCACCACTAAGCTGCGCAGGTAATCGATCAGCATATTCCTCAAGCTGGACAACTTCTAACGCTTCTTGAATACGTCTATCACGCTCATCCGATTTGATTTTTTGAACCTTAAGCGGATAGCCCACATTATCTTTCACGCTCATATGTGGCCAAAGAGCATAGGATTGAAAGACCATGCCAAAGTTTCTGTCTTCTGTTGTCACATGATGCTTCTTACTGGAAAGACAAATGTCTCCATGAGTAATTTGCCCATCAGAAACAGGTTCAAACCCAGCCAACATTCTTAAAATAGTGGACTTACCACAACCACTTGGACCAAGCAAAGCCACAAATTCACCTGGTTCAATAGTAAGGTTTAGATTTTTTACAACAACTTCGCCGTGAAATGACTTATGAAGATTTTCTAATATTAATCGTGCCATGGGATAACTCCTTTTGGCAGTCGAGAGGCAAATAGGCTCAGTAAACTCATTAACCCAGCCACCAGCATGACAACCAGCACAGCAATGGCAGAGGCAAGCACACTGTCACCACTTTCATCCAAATTGAAAATCAGTACCCCTAACGTTTCATTTCCTGCACTCCATAATAAAGCTGAAACCGTCAACTCATTTATCGAGATAAGGAAAACCAATAACCCTCCTGCAAAAAAAGCAGGCGCTGTGAGCGGCAAAATAATATCGATCAGTCGCTTAAGAGGTCGTGCGCCCGCTAATTGAGCGGCTTCTTCTAAAGCAGGATCAAGTTGCGACATCGCACTTAACACTGGTTTCAAACACACGCTCAAAAAACAAGAAAGGTAGGCTAAGAAAATAATGCCTAAAGTGCCGTACAGGCTAACTTCGATAAACGGCAGAGGTTTGGCAAATAACAAAATAAAGGCGATCGCTAAAACAATCCCAGGAATGGCATAAGGCACTTCGATCAAGCTAGCAATCACAGCTCTTGTCCGCATTGGCAAACGCATTAAGAGATAACCTAATGGTAAAGAAACGATCATCAAGACAAAAGCGCTTACGAAGGCAAGAAAAGCACTGTTTTCAAAAGCACGCTTTGTTACTCCTTGACGACTGATCATTTCGTGAAAAGCAGAAAGTGTCAGCGTATCCAGCGTTAACGGCATACCTAAGGCTGGCACCAAAGAACTCACAATCAAAGCGAATAATGGCGCAACTAGAATGAAACACAGAATCACGACAAGCAATAGCTCAAACGGTAAACGCCAGCGCTGTAGACAAAAAGAAATAGACTTAGCGGTGTGTCCTAGCAGGGCATAACAACTACGCTGCTGTATCCATTGCTGCAACAGCATACCTGCCAATACTAATAGAGCGATGATCATCGACAGACCTGCTACTTGGCTCAACATGTCGTTACCAAAACCTGCCATTTGCTGATAAATCAAAGTAGGTAAAACAATGTAACCAGCAGGAATACCGAGCATTGCGGGAATACCAAAATTACCAAGCGATGAAACAAACGCCAACGCAGCGCCAGCCACAATCGCACTGCGACAAAGAGGTACGATGATATCAATCCAAATACGAAACGGAGATGCTTTTGCTAATTGTGCCGCTTCCAATAAATCTTGTGGTAAAGCAATAAGCTGAGTTCGAAGAGCAAGATAAACTAATGGCGCACTTTGAATCCCTAACAACAAGGCAATGCCTTCTGCAGAGTACATTGGTTGTGAGCTACCTAAAGCAGGCGCAATACCAAATGTATTTAAGATAGGGCTTGCTGGCCCAAACAACTGCAACCAACTCAATGCTGTTACTTGAGGCGGAATCATCATAGGCAACATAAAGCAGAATACCCAAACTGCACGGCCTCGAATATTCGTTAACGTGGTAACAAAACCAAAACCACAACCTAAAAAAACAGCAATTAAAGTACCTAAACCTGAAGTGTAGAAACTATTTTTCAACGCAACCCAAGTTCGTTCACTGCGCAAGACTTCTGCCAAAGGTGACGACGCAGACAAGGTCACCTGACTTAACGCCTCCACAAGCAAACGTAAACTCGGCGCAACACTTAGTGCTGCAATTAAGACGAACAATCCTATGGATAACCAGCGAAGCTGGCTATCCATAGACGGTCCATCTATAAAATGCGCTTTAATCAAAGAAGGGGTCATATCGCTTAACCTTCAAAGATCTTACTAAAGCGTGCTTTGTTTGCTTCGTTATTCTCTAGTGTTTTCGTAGCATTAAAAGGCATTAAACGAATTTCCTCTCGCTTAGGAAAACCTGCTGGGACACCAATATCACCACGAGCAGGCAAGTAGCCTTGCTCCAACACCAACTGCTGACCTTCTTGCGATAAGAGGAAATCAACAAAACGTTTTGCGGCAACTTTATTTTTCGCGCCCTTCATAATAGCAACAGGCTCAGTCACCATACTCACACCAGTTTTAGGGAAAACAAACTCGATCGGTGAGCCTTTAGCCGCTTCTCGAATGGCTAAGAAATCAACAATGGCACCATAAGGTTTAGTACCTGAAGCTACCGCTTTTAGTACACCGCCGTTACCACCTTGAGCTTTCACTTGATTCGTATGCAATTGCTCGTAGTAATTCCAGCCTAGCGTTTTCTCATCTGTTAACGTCGCAAGATGAATGAGAGCGGCACCAGAATATAGAGGGCTTGGCATAGCAACCTGATTCTTATAAGCAGGTTTAATGAAATCAGACCAATCCGTTGGCGATTGCGGTGCATTTTTGTGATAAACAATGCCAGTCGTAATCAGTTTAGTTCCATAGTAATAGCCCTGGTCACTGTACAAACTATTTTCATATTTTGTGCGATTAGGGCTTAAGTATGATTCCAGATAACCATCTGACACCATAGATTCCATCGTAACGCTGTCAGCAATTAACAGAACATCAGGCTTCACAACACCAGAAGACAGTTCTGCTCGTAGTTTGGTCATCAATTTAGTCGTGCCGTCACGAACCCACTCAACTTTAATATCAGGGTTAGCTGATTCAAAGGCATCTACCGTCATTTGTGCGTCTTTGTTTGGTTGGCTCGTGTACAGAGTCAATATATCTTGAGCTTGCACAGATAGTGGGAAAGCAAGAGCTGCTGCGCATATCAATAAAGTCTTCTTCATGGTCATTGGGAAACTCTCTTTTTGATAAGTGAGTTGCAACAGTACCGACATAATTTGACAGTATAGTGACAAAATATTTTCGTTTGATGGGAGATTTCTTTCGTTTGAAGGCAAACCTTCTTTCGTTTTAAAAACTGCCTTAAAAAATAGAATTAACAAGGAATTAAGAATGAACCAACGCCATCATGAGATTGTTCAGTGGGTTAATGAACAAGGGCGACAAACACTACAAGCTGTTGCTAATCAATTTTCAGTATCGGTACAGACTATTCGTTCAGACATCAGGCTATTAGCAGAAAAAGGCTTGTTGTTACGCAGTCATGGGGAAGTTATTCCTTTCCCTCATAGAGAGAATATTAGTTTTGATCAAAGACGAATTCGTAATGCAGAAGGAAAAAAACGCATTGCGGATTTATGCATTAGCAAAATATCAGATTATCAGTCTATTTTTCTTGGTAGTGGCTCAAGTGTGGCTGCAGTAGCCAGCCAATTAAATGAGTTTAAGGGCTTACAGGTAATGACCACCAACCTGCATGCGGCTCGCAATTTGTGTGAACATCCAGACTGCGAACTCACGATTTCAGGAGGTAAAGTAAGAATGCGGGATCAAGATGTTATTGGGGGTGATGCTATGCGTTTTTTCCAACGATATCGTGCTGATATTGGGCTATTTTCAGTTGCAGCTACCAACAAACACGGTGATCTATTTGATTTTACAGATGATGACGTTATGGCTGTCGAGGCTTTAGTGAATCATTGTCATTATCGAATATTGCTCTTGGACAGTACAAAATTCGAGAAAGAATCTCGGTGTTTTTCTGGAAAAATGAGCGACTATGATTGTGTTATCACAGACCAGAAACCATCAGATTCACTACTGAGTAATCTAAAATACCAAGGTGTTGAAGTTGTATATGAATGACAGGAATAGCCATTCAATCACCCCTACAAAAACGGCCAACATTTCTCCATCAGCTTATGAACTAAACGTTTATATGGCGGGCGAAATAAACCGACAGTGTTTGGCCCTCGTTGACGTAGCACAGATTTCCCGTGTGAGAATGTCCGGAATCCTTCTTCTGCGTGATATGCACCAATTCCCGATGCGCCGACACCACCAAAAGGTAAATCTGGTTGCGCCACTTGGATAATCGTTTGATTAACAACCAAACTTCCGCTGGCAATTTGTAACTCACAACGTTCTTCATCGGCTTTGTTTTGAGTAAAAATGTACATAGCTAATGGACGAGGACGTTGATGAATATAGTCAAAGGCTTCGTCTATATTTGCATAAGTCAGGATAGGCAGCAAAGGCCCGAAAATTTCATCCTGCATAACCGCTAATGTGTCGTCTGGCTGATGCAATACATGAAACGCCAATTTACCCTCTTGCTCAACCACACTACCGGCCATCAGATTGTCAATCTCGATATTGGCTGCGGTTGCCTCTTCAAGATAAGCCTTCAAACGACTCATCTGTCGGTTGTTCGCTAGGCTAGTGTAATCAGGACTGAGAATACCATCTGGATAATAAGCTGCGAGCTCCGACTTTATTTGTTCAATCAAGGTATGCTTTTGATCCTCATGACAAAGCACGTAATCAGGTGCCACACAGGTTTGTCCTGCGTTTAATGCTTTTCCAAAAACCAGCTTTTTCGCCGTATCCTTTAAGTCAGCAGAAGGCGCAACAAGTAATGGTGATTTCCCTCCTAACTCCAAAGTCACTGGCGTTAGATTTTTGGCCGCATTGTGCATAACGATACGACCAACAGAGGTTGAACCTGTAAACAGTAGATGATCAAAAGCGATTTGACTGAATGCATCTGCAACATCCGCTTCGCCTTCCACCAGCTCAACCCAATCTTCTCCTAAAGATTCATGCAATATCTCTCGCAATACTTTGTTCGTTTCCGGACAAAACTCCGACACTTTCATCATCACGCGGTTGCCAGCAGAGATAGCACCAACTAGCGGTCCCAAACAGAGTAAAACAGGATAGTTCCAGGGAGAGACAACACCAACAACGCCTTTGGGCTGATACACCACTTTAGCAGCGGCAGGAAAGCTGCTGATATGCACTCGACGTTTTGATGGTCGCATCCATTTGGTAAGGTGACTTTTAGCGTGCTTAATCTCCCCTAACAATGGAATCAATTCAATCAAACGAGACTCTTCGTGAGCGCGGCAGCCGAAGTCTTTATTCAACGCTATTAACAAGGCTTTCTCATGACGCAATAAAGCGGCTTGTAGACTCGTTAAGCATTTAAGGCGTTCTTCCGCTGTAGGGAAAGGCGCTTGTTGGGCAAGAGACTTTAATCGGCCAAACGCAATATGGATTTCATCTTTAGTATAAAAAGGTGCATCACTCATAACGATCTCTTTCTTTAAATTCGTTGTTATTTTATTGACTAACTATTAAGCGACTGAGACGAAATTACAAGGATTAAGTTATGGCGACTATTTGATGTTACGGTGATTCTCTCACATGAAGCAGTATTCCAAACATCTTCGCTGGCCATTCATGTTGAATGACCTATTAGGCCACCACCATGACGTCATTAATTTTGGATTACCTGACCGAACGTCCTTATGAAATGACCCTTTTTTTAGAGGGCCGAAATGGCTTAATCTATCTGTAAGCAGCGTGGCAACCTTTGGACCTGTTGGCATTTTAATCTTGACGTTAGACACGAACGATTTGAAGCGTTATTTCAATGTTGAGGCTGTAGAATTTCTCCAAAAAGAACATTTTTATGTTCTTTTTTAATACTCTGTTATCTAATCACTATTATTCGCTACAGTTGAACGTGATGGCTAATTATAAACCTGACTTATCCTGCCAAAGTAAATTCATTCCGATTGAT